>NZ_JBFAXI010000013.1:0-124037 GCF_040680735.1 Streptomyces sp. NPDC051987
GGGCAGCTTCGCCCCGAGGGCGGGCTCATGGATGTGGGCCTGGGCCAACCAGAGCCTCCTCCCCGGCATGAGCCGCGACTCCCGCAGTTTCTGGGCCGTTCTCGTCCAGCTCCACGTCCTCCTTCGGATCGTGCTCGTCGGCCCGGACCGCCACCGTCGCGTGGTGCCGGGCCGGGGCGAGAGTCAGGGGCGTGGCCCGGGCGGTGCCCAGAGCCGTGGTCAGGGCGGCCGCGGCCAGGGCACAGGCCGCCGCGGTGCGCAGGGTGAGTTTCATGCCCAGGAAACGATCTCGGCGAGGGCGTGGTCACCGCCGTGCGGCCGAACGGGCAGGCGGAGCCGCCGTGCTCGCCCGCTCCACCAGCCTGGTGGACAACTCCGTCCGGGTGCCCTCGGGACGGTCTCCGTGCATCAGCCGCACCAGCAGCCGCAGCGCCGTCGCCGCCATCTCCGACAGCGGCTGGCGGACCGTGGTGAGCGCAGGCGTCCGCCACCGTGCCTCGGGCAGATCGTCGAAGCCGACCACGCTGACGTCCTCCGGCACCCGCAGCCCGCGCTCGGCCAGCGCCGCGCACGCCCCGAGGGCCATCCGGTCCGAGCAGGCGAACACGGCGGTCGGTGGCTCCGGCAGGTCGAGCAGTTCGTGCATACGGCAGCGGGCGGTGTCCTCGTCGAAGCCCGCGTGCCGGACGTACTCGCCCCGATGGCGCAGCCCCGCCGAGGCGAGCGCCGACCGATAGCCGGCCACCCGGGCGCCGCTGCACAGCCGGCGCCGGTTGCCGGCGATCACCGCGATCCGCTCATGGCCGAGCGCGAGCAGGTGCTCGGTCGCGGTGACCCCGCCCTGCCAGTTCGCCGCGCCGACGGAGACCACGCCCGGCGGGGGCTCGTGGACCGGGTCGATCAGCACGTACGGGATGCGGTGGTGGTCCAGCCAGGCGTGCTGCGCCCGGGTCAGCTCGGCCAGGTTGAACAGCACCCCGGAGGAACCGCGTGCGGTCAGCTTGTCCAGCCAGCCGTGCTCCGGGCGGCCGGCCCGGGTGCGGGTCAGCCCCGCCGACACGACGATCTCCAGCCCCGCCTCGTGCGCCGCCTCCTCGGCCCCGTGCAGCACCGCGCCCGTCCACGAGCTGTCCAGCGTGTGCACGACCAGGTCGATCAGGGTGGGGGCCTTCGTCGCGTCGAACCGCGGCCGGCGGACGTAGCCGAGCCGTTCGAGGGCCTCGGTGACCCGGCGGCGGGTCTCGGGGGCCACGTCGTCACGGCCGTTCACCACCTTGGACGCGGTCGGCACCGAGACGCCCGCCTCGCGGGCCACCACCGCCAGCGTCGGACCGGCCGCCGCCATGCTCGTACCTCCGGCACGGACCATGGGGAACCCGCCTCTCCGGCCCGCCCTTGGGCCAACGAAAGTAACGAAAGTTGCGACCAACGCTGCTTCCGCGGTCTGCGTGCCTGCCGTGCAGTAAGCGCTTCCTACGATAGGTGCGCGTCAACACGGCGGGAAGACCTGGGAATTCGCGGGATCTTCCCGAGCGCGACTTTCGAAACTTCGAACAGGGGGACAGGTCCGGCGTCATGGGCGCGTGCAGGCCGCCTGGAAGCCGGAGATGCACGCGGTGCACGGGCGCCGACGCGGTCCACGGCGTGGACCGCGGCCATTGCTCCGGTGAAGCGGAGGCGGGAGCCGTGGAGGTCGGAGAGGGGGACGCCAGGTGTGACGACCTGGTTCCCCGAGGGTGGCGGCGGGGACCACGGCTGTGGCGGCGGAGGGTGCGACAGCTCGGCTTCGGCACGCTGAAGTGCGCCGCAGCCGCACGTGTCCGCTCGACCGCCGTGTGTGCCGGAATACCGGCAGTGGATGTGATGCTCTGGTGATACCGGGGCGTACTGGCGCGCGGCGGGAGGAGCTGGTGGCGGATGACGGCGGACCGGACGGAACGGACGGACCCCGTGGCCGCCACCCCGTACGGGGCGGTGCGCGGCAGGTGGGAGCGCGGGGTCGCGGTGTTCCGCGGCGTCCCGTACGCGGCCCCGCCCTTCGGTGCGCACCGGTTCCGTCCGCCGGTGCCGCCCGAGCCCTGGGACGGCGTCCGGGACGCGGGGGCGTTCGGGTCGACGGCGCCCAAACCGCCGTACTCGGAGGCGTTCGCGCAGTACCTGTCCGACCCGGTGATCCCCGGCGACGACTGCCTCAACCTCAACGTGTGGACCCCGGAGCCGGGTCCCGGCGCCCGGCTCCCGGTCCTGGTCTGGCTGCACGGCGGCGCCCTGACCAGGGGATCCTCTGCCGTACCGGTGTACGACGGGCACGCGTTCGCGCGGGACGGAGTGGTCTTCGTCTCGGTCAACTACCGGCTGGGAGTGGAGGGCTACGGCCTGTTCCCGGACGCCCCGCCCAACGCCGGCCTGCGCGACCAGCTCGCCGCGCTGCGCTGGGTCCACGACACCGTCGCGGCCTTCGGCGGCGACCCGGCCCGGGTGACCCTCTGCGGCCAGTCCGCCGGCGCCATCAGCACCGGCGCCCTGCTCGCCGCGCCCCAGGCGCAGGGCCTTGTCCGCCGCGCCGTCCTGCAGAGCGGCCCGCCCGAGGCCGCGGAGCGGGACAAGGTACGGCGCATGGTCCGCCGGATGGCGGGCCGCCTCAGGATCCCCGCCACCGCCCAGGCCTTCGCCGCAGTCGACCGTGACCTGCTGCTGCGCACCCAGGCCGAGGTGGGCCGGCTCAGCAGCCCCGTGCTCGGCGGCCCCGCCTTCGGGATCGTCGTCGACGGCGACCTCGTCCCCCGTGACCCCCTCCAGGCCCTCCTCGACGGTGAGGCGGCGCACGGCGTCGACCTGCTGATGGGCTGGACCCGCGACGAGTACCGGCTCTGGCTGGTCCCCGGCGGCCTCGTCGAGCACGTCGAGCGGCTGGGCCCGGTCGCCTTCGCCGGCGCCATGGCCCGCTGCCGCGTCGGCCCCGAGGTGCCGCGCGGCTACCGCGCCCTGCGCCCCGAGGCGGGCCCGGCCGAGATCGTCGGCCAGATGGTCACCGACCACCTGCTGCGCCTCCCGCTGCACCGGCTGGCCGAGGCCCGCCCCGGCTCCGCCCACCTCTACGAGTTCGCCTGGCCCTCCAACCGCCCCGGCCTCGGCGCCTGCCACGCCCTGGAGCTGGGCTTCGTCTTCGACACCGGGGAGGACCCCGACTCGGCCCGGCTGGCCGGCGAGGGCGCCCCGCAGGAGCTGGCCGACGCCCTGCACGGCGCCTGGGTCCGCTTCGTCACCACCGGCGACCCCGGCTGGGAGTCCTGGGACGAGACCCATCCGGTGCGGATCCTCGGCGACGGCGAACCCCACACGGTGTCCGGTCCCCGGGACGCGGAGTTCGCCCTCTGGACCCGGGAGGCGCCGGCGGCCCGCACCGGGCGCGCGGCCGAACGGAGCACGGCGGTGCGCAGGCTGCGCCGCTCGGTGGCCGCCGTACGCCGCCACTGAGGCCCGGACCACCGCACGGGTCGCGGCCCGGCGCGAGCGGGGTCCGCACGGCGAGCCGTCCCAGCTCCTCGTGCGAGCGCGGTCCGCACGGCGAGCCGTCCCAGCTCCTCGTGGGGCACGTGCGCGGTGGTGCGGGCCGGACGCGGACCGCGGCCGAACGGGACGCCGGCGTACCCGGCGGGAGACACCGGGCGCGACGCTCAGACCACCCGAGCGATCCCCGCGATCCCCTCCGGTCCCACCCGGCAGCATCCCCCGACCAAACGGGCCCCCGCCTCCCGCCACCCCGCGACCTGCTCCGCCCCGAACGTCGTCGGCCCCGTCCACGCCCGAGCCCGCGCGTCCCACACCTCACCGCTGTTGGGGTACACGACCACCGGCTTCCCGGTCACCCGCGCGGCCACCTCCACCGCACCCGGCACGTCCTCGGGCGCACAGCAGTTCACGCCCACCGCGATCACCTCGTCCACGTCGGCGGCCAGGGCGAACGCCTCCTCCAGGGGCTGCCCGGCCCGGGTGAGGCCGCCCGCCACGCTGTACGAGAGCCAGGCCGGCACCCCCAGCCCCCGGACCGCCCGCAGCAGCGCCGCCGCCTCGTCCGCGTCCGGCACGGTCTCCAGCGCCAGCACGTCCGGCCCGGCCCCGGCCAGCACCTCCAGGCGCGGCCGGTGGAACCGCTCCAGCGCGTCGACGTCCAGCCCGTACCGCCCCCGGTACTCGGAGCCGTCCGCGAGCATCGCCCCGTACGGCCCGACCGAGGCGGCCACCCACAGCGGCCGGACGATCCCCTCGGCCCGCGCCCGCCGTGCCGCGTCGCGCCCCAGGCGCACGCTCAGCGCGAGCAGCCGGGCGGCCTCCTCGTGCGGGATCCCGCGCCTGCCGAAGCCCTCGAACGTGGCCTGGTAGCTGGCGGTGATGGCGACGTCGGCGCCCGCCCGGTAGTACGCGAGGTGCGCCTCGGTCACCGCGTCGGGCAGGTCGGCGAGCAGCCGTGCCGACCACAGGTCGTCGCTCAGGTCGTGCCCGGCGGCGGCCAGCTGGTTGGACATGCCGCCGTCGAGCACGACCGTCCCGGCGGCGAGGGCGTCGGCGAGGCTGGGGAGGGTGTCGCTGGTCATGCTCCCGACGCTAGTCGAACCGGCACCGGACGACCGACGGCGTCCACTGCGCGGACGAGTAGCCCGGCCGTGGACCGTCGGGAAATCGCTTTCTGCCCTGTCCTGTCAGATCCGTTGACCTTCTTGTAACGCGCCCTTACCTTTTCGGCGATCTCAGAATCCCCCAGAACCCCGCAGGAACCCTCAAGGAGCGTGTGTGAGATGAGACGTGCGTACGCGATCCTGCTGTCCCTCTGTCTGGCGGTGATCGGCGCCCTGGCCACCGCGGGACCGGCCGCGGCCGCAGCCCAGACCGTCACCAACGGCACCCGGTTCACCGACACGTCGGGGAACATCGTCCACGCACATGGCGGCGGGGTCATCAAAGTCGGCAGCTACTACTACTGGTTCGGCGAGGACCGCAACTCCGACAACACCTTCAGGTACGTGGACGCCTACCGCTCCACCGACCTGAAGTCCTGGGAGTTCCGGGGCCACGTCCTCTCCCAGTCCTCCGCCGCCGAGCTCGGCACCGCCTACATCGAGCGCCCGAAGGTCATCTACAACGCCTCCACCGGCAAGTTCGTGATGTGGATGCACAAGGAGAACGGCGTCGACTACAGCGAGGCCAGGGCCGCGGTCGCCGTCTCCGACACCGTCGACGGCACCTACACCTACCAGGGCAGCTTCCGGCCGCTCGGCCAGTACATGTCCCGCGACCTCACCACCTTCGTCGACACGGACGGCACGGCCTACATGGTCTCGGCCGCCAACGAGAACGCCGACCTGCAGATATACAAGCTCACCGCCGACTACACCGGTATCGACAGCCTGGTCGCCAACCCCTGGGCGGGCACCAGCCGCGAGGCCCCGGCCCTCTTCAAGCGGGGCGGCGTCTACTTCATGCTCACGTCGGCAGCCACCGGCTGGAGCCCCAACCAGCAGAAGTACGCCACCGCCACCTCCCTCTCCGGACCCTGGACCTCCTGGACCAACGTCGGCGACTCGACGGCGTACGGTTCCCAGACCGCGTACGTCCTCACGCTCAGCGGGACTTCGGGCACCTCGTACCTCTACATGGGCGACCGCTGGGGCAACTCCTTCGGCGGCACGGTCAACGACTCCCGGTACGTCTGGCTGCCGTTGACCTTCCCGACGTCCACCTCGATGTCGATGTCCTGGTACCCGGAGGTCTCCGTGGACACGGCCGCCGGCACCGTCAGCGGCACCAGCGCCACCTACAACACCCTGATCGCCCGGCACAGCGGCAAGTGCGCCGACGTCCCCAGCCAGTCCCTCTGGGAGGCCGTCGCGATCAGCCAGTACACCTGCAACGGCGGCACGAACCAGAAGTGGTGGTTCAAGGACCTGGGCACCGGCTACTACGAACTGATGGGCCGCGGCAGCTCGCTCTGCCTCCAGGAGAACGCGGCCGACGTCACCCAGGAGGACTGCACCGGCGCCACCGCCCAGCAGTGGTCGGTCGTCACCTCGGGGTCGTACGTGAACATCAAGGCCCGCACGACGGGTGAGTGCCTCGACGTGTCCGGCGCGTCCACCGCCAACTCGGCCGCCGTCATCACCTACACCTGCAACGGCGGCACCAACCAGCAGTGGACGCGCGGGACGTGACGGGCACTCCGCTCAGACCAGCAGGTCGATCGCGTCGATCGCGGTGCCGGCGCTGAGGTAGGACGTCGTCCCCGAACCGCTCGCCACGTAGATCCTCAGCGTGTTGTAGGCGCTGGTGTCCGTCAGCCAGGCGGACGCCGGCACGCTGTAGGTGAACGTGTGGTTGTTGCCCCGGTACGAGCCCACGGTCAGCGACCGGGTGCTCGGCTGGGCGGGCGGGGAGGGGACGGCCGAGGTCCAGCTGTCGTTGACGACGACCTGCGGGCGGCCGTTCGCGTAGGCCGTCGTCACGCCGATGCGCAGGGTGTGCGCGGCGGCCGCCTGGGCGGCCGTCAGCCTGAAGTACACGACGATCCCGCTGTTGACGTCCTTCCACAGGTAGCAGGGGAAGGCCGAGGTCTCGGTGCCGCTGCCGACGACCACGTTCCCGGTCCAGGACGCGGCCCGTACGTCCGACGGGTGCATGTACGTCATCAGGTCGGCGTTCTTGAAGCCGCTCGGCGTGCCGTCCCAGTCGTTGAGGCGCCAGATCGCGGCGGCGTTGCTCGGATCGTTGGAGGACGGGATCGCGAGGGTGTTCAGGGTGGTGGTCGCACCCGCCGAGACGCTCACCGAGCGGGTGTGGACGGCCAGTTCGCCCTTGTAGACGGTGAGGGTGTACGTCCCCGGCAGCACACCCGCGATCGAGAAGTAGCCGTCCGAGGAACGTGCGGAACCCCAGTACTGCGCGGCCGTGTTGGCGAGCCCCACGGTGTACGGGTGCGCCGTGTCCCGTCCCGAGATGCCGACGCCGGCCACCCGCCCGCGCCCGCTCGCCGGCACGTACCCCACGATGCCGAGCGAGTCCGCCCACGACGTGGTGAGGGTGCCGGGGGAGAGGGACGAGGAGGGTGCGCCGCCGTCCGTGAAGGCGATGACGTAGGGGCCCTGGAGACCGTAGCGCTCGGACTCGGTCTGGTTCTCGCCGTAGTATAGGATCTCGTACAGGCCGCCGCCGTCGGCGCTCTGGTGGCGCAGCAGCGAGCGGTAGAACGGGCCGCCGGAGGCCTTCTCGTGGTTGCTGCGCACGATCCACAGGCCGACACTGCCGGTCGTCCAGCCGATGGAGTCGTAGTCCATCACCCGCAGCTTCGAGTAGTGCTTGGCGCGGGTCTGGCCGTCGGACTTCTCGAAGACGTCCGCGGACTCGATGACGGTGGGCGCGTAGGTGTAGGAGTCCGGCTCGTCGTTGAGGAACAGGCCGGCCTTCACGCGGACGATGTACCGGGTGGCGGTGACCGACGAGTCGGCTTTATTGGTCCACAGGTAGATGTTGTTCTCGCCGCTGCGGGCCGCGTAGTAGTGCTTCAGCGTGCCGTACGCGACCGAGACCAGGATGGTCGGACCCGACTGGGCGATGGTCACCGTCGAGGTGCCGAGGCCCGACTCGACGTGCGAGTTCTTGCCGCCGTAGCCCTGGTACTCGGTGCCTCTGTAGACCAGTGAGGTCAGGTCGCCGTTGGTCTTGCTGACCTTGAAGACCAGATCGGCGCCGGTGGCCACGACGTAGTGGGAGCCGTCGTCCGACCAGCCGAAGCCCGCTGCCGAGGCGGTGGTGGCCAGCGGGCCGGTGAGGGCGGCGGTGCCGGCGGCGGCCGCGCCGCCGAGGACGAAGGTGCGGCGTCCGAGCGGTCTCCCGGTGGATCCGGACATGGGGGTGCCTCCTTCGGCGGGGCGGGCGTGCGGGTGAGTGTGAGGGTGACAGTTGAATGGATTTCGCGAAAGGGCTTTCACGTTTGCGGGGTTGGCAGTTTGCGGAAATCAGTCCATGGTCTAGAAAGCGCTTGTCCATTGGCGGTACGGTCCGCGCCAGGCCATGTCGCCCGACGGAGGAGTCCCGGTGAGACGTTTCAACGGTGCACGCGTCGCCGCGCTCGCGGCGGTCGTCCTCGGCGCCTGCCTGACGGCCGCGCCCGCCGCCCGGGGGGCCCAGGACCGGCAGCCGCCCCTCGGCATCGCGAACTGCACGGCCACCGCCTGTCACTTCGACGTCCCACCGGGCGACTACGACGTGACGGTGCGGCTCGGCGGCCCGGCCGCGTCCAGCACGAGCATCAGCGGCGAGACCCGGCGCTCGCTCCTCCCGGAGACGGCCGCGGCCGCCGGCAGGCATGTCACCCGGGGCTTCACGGTGAACGTCCGCACCCCGGAGGGCGAGCCGACGGGCCCCGACGGAACGCCCGGTCTCGACCTCGCCGTCGGCGGCTCGGCCCCCGCACTCGCCGGGATCCGCGTCACCCCCGCGCGCCACGTCCGGCAGCTCTTCCTGGTCGGCGACTCCACCGTCTGCGACCAGCCCGCCGACCCGTACTCCGGCTGGGGCCAGCAGCTCCCGCAGTACCTGCGCAGGGGAGTCGCCGTCGCCAACTACGGGGACTCCGGCGAAAGTACGGTGACCTACCTCCGAAACCCGCAGCTCTGGGGCACCGTCCAGCCGTTGATCCGCCCGGGTGACCTGGTGCTGATCCAGCTGGCGCACAACGACAAGGCGACGGACGAGGCGACCTACCGCGCGAATCTGGAGACCCTGGTGGCCGGCGTACGGGCGCGCGACGGCAGGCCGGTGCTGGTCACGCCGATCGTGCGCCGCTGGTTCAACGCAGACGGCACGCTGAACAACGACATCGCGCTTCTGGTCAACGGGCTCGGCGTGAATCATCCTGAGGTGATCCGCTCGGTCGCCGCCGCCGAGGACGTGCCGCTGATCGACCTCACGGCGAAGACCAAGGCGCTGGTGGAGTCCCTCGGCGTGGAGGGCTCCAAGGCGCTGTACCTGTACAACGAGAAGAAGGACAACACCCACACCTCCGCCCACGGTGCCACCGTCTACGCGGGCCTGGTGCGCGACGAGCTTCTCGCCCAGCACCTGGTGCCCCGCGGCACCGTGCGGGTGGGATGAGCCCCTGGGGTGCCCCGACCGGAACCGGGGCGCCCCAGGTTCCAACGGCACCTGGCCCGGCACCAGGTGAGGCCGCCAGGTTGGGCACGACGTCCGGACCGAGCGAGAAAGAGCACCGATGCAGCTGCCTTCCGAGGACCGCGGCCCCAGCCCGCGCACCGGCTACACCCGCGCCCACTGGGAGGCCGCGGCCGACGCACTGCTCGCCGCCGTGGAGCCATACGCCACCCCGGACCGCGCCCTCTACCACCTCCCCGGCGACCACCAGAGCTGGTCCGGGCACCTCTCCGACGGCCTGGAGGGCTACGCCCGCACCCTGCTCCTCGCCGCCTTCCGCCGCGACGAGACCGCGCTCCAGCGGTACGCGGACGGACTCGTGGCCGGGGTGTCGGGCGGCTGGCCGCGCATCGAGGACCGCGGCCAGCCGCTGGTCGAGGCCGCCTCGATCGCCCTCGCCCTGCGCCTGACCCGGCCGCTGCTGTGGGACCGGCTGGACGACGGTGCCCGCCAGCGCGCCGCGGCCTGGCTCGCCGACGCGCTGACCGCCGAACCCTGGCCCTGCAACTGGGAGTTGTTCCCGGTCACGGTCGGTGGCTTCCTGGCCGAGATCGGCCATGAGCCGGCCGCCGCGCGGAAGGCGATCGACCACAGGCTGGCCCGCATCGAGGACTGGTACGTCGGTGACGGCTGGTACACCGACGGCGACGGCCGCAAGTTCGACTACTACAACGGCTGGGCGATGCACCTCTACCCGGTGCTGCACGCCTGGCTCGCCGGCGACGAGCGGCTGCTCGACCTGTACGGCGGCCGCCTGGAGCGCCACCTGCGCGACTACGCCCGCCTGTTCGGCGGTGACGGCGCCCCGATGCACCAGGGCCGCTCGCTGACCTACCGCTTCGCGACCACGGCGCCGCTGTGGCTGGGCGCGCTCACCGGGCGTACCCCCCTGTCCGCAGGGGAGACCCGCCGACTGGCCTCGGGGGCGCTGAAGTACTTCCTGGACCGTGGCGCGGTGGACGCGCACGGCCTGCTGACCCTCGGCTGGCGCGGCCCCGACACCGCGCTGCTGCAGGGCTATTCGGGCCCGGCCTCCCCGTACTGGGCGAGCAAGGGCTTCCTCGGCCTGCTGCTCCCGCCCGACCACGAGGTGTGGACGGCACCGGAGGAACCGGCGCCGGTGGAACGCGCCGACGCGGTCACCCCGATCGCTCCCGCCAACTGGCTGCTGCAGTCGACGCGTTCGGACGGGGTGGTCCGCCTGCACAACCACGGCAGCGAGGACGTCCGCTACGACCCCTACTACACCCGCCTCGGCTACTCCACCGTGACCGAGCCGTCGGTGTCGTACGACAACAGCGTGATCGTCGGCGACGACCCGAGCCGCACGGGCATCGAGCCGCTGGGCGTGGGGGACGGCTGGGCGGCGTCGCGGCACTCGGCCGGCGCGGGGGCCCGGGTGACGAGTGCCGTGCTGGTGCGCGGGGCGGTGGAGGTGCGTGCCTTCCGGGTGACGGGAGCGCAGCCCGGGACACCGGTCCGGGTGACCGGGTGGGCCGCACCGGACGGGCTGCGGTCCGAACTGCTCCCCGTCGCGGGCCTCGACGACGCGCTGACCGGGGTCACGGGGGAGGGCCCGGCCCTGTTCGTCGCGCTGAGCCGGCTCACCGGCGCGGCGGACGCCGTACCGCTGGGCGAGACGGTGACCGTGCGCGTCGAAGGGGACCGGGAGCTGACGGTCCGGTGGCGCGAGGGTCCTGGACTCCGGGTCCGCTGGCCGGACGCCGGAGTCGAGGTCGAGCACCTCGCGCGGGACTGATCCCCCGGACTCGGCGCGGGCCTGCCGACGGCACGCACCCCGCGGTGCCCCGTGGTGCGTGGTGCGGTCGCCAGAGCCGGTGGCCGCCGCCGGGCCCCGGAAGGTCGCCCCGGCGGGACCGGGTTCTCAGCCCGGCAGGACCTGCGCGATCCGGTCCGCGAACGCGACGGGATGTTCGACGGTGCCCAGATGGCCGCCGGGGAACTCGGCGAAGGCGCCGCCGGTGTGCCGGCTGGTGAACTCCGCCGTCCGGTGCAGGAGCTGCCCCCGGGAGTCGACACCCGCCGCCACCGTGAGACGGGGCAGTCCGGTCGGCGGGCGGTAGCGGGTGAACGGGCGCAGGACATGCGCGAGGAAGACGGAGAACGGCGTGACCTCCACCGTCGGGTCCGGCCGCCCGCCGTCGAGCTGCGCGATCAGTTGCTCCCGCAGCCGCTCTCCGTCCGGCAGCAGGGTGACGCACGGCGGTTCGTGGACGACGACGTGCCGCAGCCTGCCGGGGTGGCGGGCCAGCAGGTCGAGGGCGGTGACACCACCGGCGCTGGTGCCGAAGACGCAGGCCGAGTCGCCCTCCGCGAGCACCTCCTCCAGGACCCGGTGCGCGCCCTCGCTCCAGTCCTGCACGCGCTGGTCGGCGAAGGTGTCCCCGAGGTGGCCGTGGGCGAGGCCCAGGGGGTCGTACGTCACGACCGTGAAGCGCCCCGCGAGACGTTCCGCCAGCGGTTCCAGGCCCATGGGGTGGCCGGCCCCGCCCGGGACGACCAGCAGGACGGGGCCGCTCCCGGTGACGTCGTAGTGCAGGTCAGACATGGTGGTCGGTCTCCTCGCGGGGCCAGTTCTCCAGTGCGATGTGCAGGGCGTCGATCGCCCGGTCCCAGGACGCGCGGACCTCGCGCGGGGCGTTGAAGCCGCCTGCGGTCTCCAGGGCGCAGTAGCCGTGGAAGGTGGCGCGCAACAGGCGCACGGCGTCGGTGAGATCGGGTTCGGCCAGGCCGTAGCCGCGCAGCATGCCGTAGGTGATCTCCACCGTGCGGCGCGCGGCGGGGGCGTCGGCGTCGACGAGCGCGGGGTCGAGGCGGATCTGGGTGGCCGCGTACCGCCCGGGGTGGGCGAGGGCGTACGTCCGGTAGGCGTCGGCGTACGCGGCCAGCGCGTCCCGGCCGGACCGCCCGGCCACGGCGGCGGCGATCCGGTCGATCATCTCGCCGCCCGCGAGCAGCGCGAGCCGGTGCCGCAGGTCCTTCAGACCGCGGACGTGCGCGTACAGGCTCGCGTCCCGCACGCCGAAACGACGGGCCAGAGCCGACAGCGAGACCTGCTCGAAGCCGGCCTCGTCGGCCAGCTCGGCAGCCGCCGCGACCAGCCGGTCGGCGGTGATCCCGGCCCGTGCCATGTGACGCCTCCGTCCTGGGGTCCCTAGCTGAAATCCTAGGAACCCTAGGTTTCGGATGCAAGCGAGGGGCGGGTCAGCCGTTCACCCCCGTGTAGTGACCCAGCGCCCACCGCCACAGCCCGCGTGCGGCGAGGTAGGCGAGCAGGCCGACCAGCGGGGAGGCCGCTGCCAGCCAGTAGGGGACGATGGTGGAGTGGCCGTGGCCGGTGAGGACCGCGGCCGGCAGGTAGGCGACGAAGGCGAGCGGCAGGCCGTAGGTGAGCAGGCCGCCGACCGCCCGGGGGAGGACGTTCAGCGGGTAGCTGCCGAAGGTGCCGAGGAGCTCCTCCAGCCAGCGGCTCCAGTAGTCGGCGGCCGGGTAGCGCAGCGAGGCGCTGGCGACCACCGTGAACAGGGCCGCCTCCAGCAGCATCCCGCCGAGGACCGCGGCGATCAGATACGAGACCCGGCCCGCCGTCCAGTCGAGGTGGCTGCGGCCGAGCGCGCCCACCATCAGGCCGGCGGCCACGGTCAGGTCACCGATCGCGTTGGTGGGGAAGTACTCCAGCTGCACCTGCCGGTGCACGGGCAGCGGACGCAGCAGGTAGGCGTCGATCCGCCCTTCCTGGATGTACCGGCCCACCCCGTGCACCCGGCCCAGGACCAGGACGAACAGGCCGTGCGCCAGCATCCGCGTCGCCGGGATGAGCAGGACGTCCGAGCTGTCCCAGCCGCCCATCCCGGTGAACCGGGTGAGCAGCACGGTGGCGAACACGATGACCGACACCTGCCAGACCGCGCCGATCGCGATCATCATCAGGAACTCGGTGCGGTACTCCAGCTGCGCACGGAAGTTGAGGCGCGTGATGCGCCAGGCGATCCGGACGGCGTTCACGGCCTCAGCCTCCCTGGGAGATGACACGGCGGGCGGCCCGCCGCCACACGAAACGGGTGAAGAGGTGCAGCGCCACGACCCAGCCGGCCTGGACACCGAGCTGGAAGCCGGCGTCCGACAGCGGGATCCGGCCCACGTACAGCGACAGCGGCACGCTCAGGGTCGCCTGGAAGGGCAGGAAGGAGCTGAGCGTGACGAACCAGTGCGGGAAGAACCACAGCGGCGCGTACACCCCGGACAGCAGGTTCTGCGCGAAGACCAGGATGAGCATCGCCGCGCCGTTGCGCAGCGTCCAGAAGCAGAACTGGTCGATGAGGAGCATGACGTAGTAGAGGACCAGCTGGCCGAGCAGCAGGCTGAGCGCGAACACCGCCGCCGTCGCGGCCGACCGCGGCGGATCCACCACCCCGGCGGCCAGACAGACCGCGTATCCCGCCGACGCCCAGGTCAGCCCGTACAGTTGCTCGCCGACCGCGCGCAGCGCGTGATAGCGCTGGGGCGGCAGCGGGCGCAGGTACCAGTAGACGATCGTGCCGAAGTGCATGTGCTGCATCACGGAGTCCCGGCCCGCGTACTGGTCCAGCTCCCGCAGCCGGGAGGCGAGCACGGCCAGCACCGCGTAGGTGACGGCCTGGCCCCGGTCCAGACCGGCCGTCGTCCCGGACTGTGCGTACAGGCCCCGCCAGAGCGAGGCGACCAGCACCACCTGCACGGTCAGCCGCAGCAGCACCCCGGTCATCCGGGGCGGGGTGTACAGCTCGCCGAGCGGGGTGACCCGGGCGGCGCGCCAGGCGTACAGGAGGGCCATCTCAGACCTCGGCCTTCGCCTGCGCGTAGGCCGCCCGCATGACGTCCTCCAGGTCCGCCTCGTCCACCGCCACGCCCGTCACCTCGTACCGCTCGATGACCAGCTTCAGCGCCTCGTGGACCGTGGGCGCGGCCGGACCGTCCGGGCCGAACACCACCTGCGGGCCCTCCCGGCGCACCAGGGCGACGCCGGGCAGCGGGCCGACGGGGGTGTGCGCGTCGGCGAGCGTGGCCCGCACCTGCCAGGTCGAGCCGAACCGGCGCCGCATCTCGTCCAGCGAGCCGTCCAGCACCAGCCGCCCGTGGTTGACCAGCACCACCCGCTCGGCGAGCCGCTCGACCTCGGTCATGTCGTGCGTGGTGAGCAGGACGGTACGGCCGCGCTCGGCCACCTGGTACCGCAGGAACTCGCGGACCTGCTCCTTCACCACCACGTCCATGCCGATGGTCGGCTCGTCCAGGAAGACGACCGGCGGGTCGTGGAGCAGGGCCGCGGCCAGGTCGCAGCGCACCCGCTGGCCGAGCGAGAGATGCCTGACCCGGGTGTCCCAGAACGCGGAGAGTTCCAGCAGGTCGTCGAACTCCCGCAGGCGCGCCGCGTGTTCGTCCTTCGGCACCTCGTAGATGTCCCGCAGGATCGCGAACGACTCCCGCACCGGCAGGTCCCACCACAGCTGGGTCCGCTGTCCGAACACCGCGCCGATGTTCCGGGCGTTGCGCTCCCGGTCCCGGTAGGGCACCACGCCGGCGACCCGGGCCTCGCCGGAGGTCGGGGTGAGGATGCCGGTGAGCATCTTGATGGTGGTCGACTTGCCCGCGCCGTTCGGGCCGAGCAGGGCGAGGAGCTCGCCCTCGGCGACGTCGAAGGAGATGTCCGTGACCGCGTGCTTCTCGACACGCTCCGGGTTGACCAGGGATCGCAGGGCGCCGGTGAGACCCGGACGCCGGACGGTGGTGTGGAAGGTGCGGGACAGACCGCGGACCTCGATGTTTCCGGGCACGCTGGGTACTCCCTCGTTCCGTGCACGACAGACATACGGCCGGTCGGCTTGTGAGGCCGACCGGCCGCGGGTACGTCTCGACGCTCGCAGAGCGCCGAGGAGCCCGGCAATGGATTAATGGAGACGCGATTTGGACTGTTCGATCACGGGAAGGCGGCGCCGGCGGCCGGGCGGACCGGCCCGGTCAGCGGCCCGTCGGCGCGGCCCGGCCGGTGCGCGCGCCGCCGCGCAGGCCCACCGACCTCAGGGCCCCCTCCAGTGCGAACGTGGCCGCGCCCAGGGAGACTGGGTCGGTGGGGATGGGGGAGAGGACGATCTCGGTGGCGGCGAACGGCCGCCCGAGCGCGTGCCGCCGGACGGCCTCCCGCACCTCCGCGAGCAGCGGTTCGCCGAGCCGCCGGGCCACCCAGCTGCTGAGCACGACCAGTTCGGGGTTGAGCAGGTTCACCAGGTTGGCGATCCCGGCGCCGATGTAACGGGCCGTGTCCCGCACCACCTTGACCGCCACCGGATCGCCGTCCGCCATGGCGCGGGCCAGCGCGTCCACGGTCGCCGTCTGGTCCTCCGGGTGCAGCAGCGGGCTCTGCGGGCTCAGCTCCCGCAGGTTCAGCATGATGCCGGGCGCGCCGACGTACGTCTCGACGCAGCCGTGGTTGCCGCAGTGGCACAGCCGCCCGTCCAGCACGAGCGTCGTGTGCCCCCACTCCCCGGCGCTGTTGCTCACCCCCCGGTGCAGCCCGCCGCCCAGCGCGAGCCCGGCGCCGACCCCGGTGCCGAGGTTCACGACCACGGTGTCCCCGCGCCCGCGGGCCGCTCCGAACCACTGCTCGGCCACCGCGCAGGCCCGCAGCGGATTGTCCAGGTGGAGGGGGTAGGCGATGTGGTCGGAGAGCAGGTCGAGCAGCGGCACGTCGTGCCAGTCCCAGTTGGGCGCGTACTCGGCGATGCCGGTGGCCCGGTCCACCTGCCCCGGCACGCTCACCCCCACGCCCAGCACCCGCGCGCCCTCGACCCCGGCCTGCGCCACCACCGCGCCGACCGCCGCGGCCACCTGGCCCACCACCTGCTCCGGCCGGTTCTCCCCGGGACGCATGTCCTCCTCGGCGCGGGCCAGCACGTTCAGGGCGAGGTCGAACAGCTCGACGTGGACGTACGTCTCGGCGATGTCGACGCCGATCAGCGCGCCGCCCGAGGCGTTGACCGCGACGAGGCCCCGGGGGCGCCCGCCGGCCGAGTCCTCGAAGCCGACCTCCGTGATCATCCGCAGCTCCAGCAGCTCCCCGACCAGGGTGGCGACCGTGGCCAGGCTCAGCCCGGTGACGGCCGCCAGCTCCTGGCGGGAGGTGGGGGACTCCGCGATGATGTGCCGCAGCACCTCGTAGCGGTTGGCGGTGCGGATGTCACGTGATGTGTGCTTCACGCCGTGCAACGCTATGGCCTGGGAAGCGCTTTCGACAAGCCGTTACCTTAAGGGTTGGATTAAGTCGGCCGTCGCGACGGTCCGTCAGTCGTGCAGGACGTCCGCCACGAAGGGGTTCGCGAACTTCCCCTCCGGGTCGAGCTCCCGGGCCAGGGCGCGGAAGTCGCCGAGGCGCGGGTACCGCCGCCGTACCTCCGCCGGCGGGACGGCGAAGACCTTGCCCCAGTGCGGCCGCGGGTCGAACGGCGCCAGCGCCTCCTCCAGCCGGCGCACCACCGGGAGTACCGCCGTCAGGTCGTCCACCCACGTGAAGTGCAGCGCCACCGAGTCACGGCCGTGGGCCGGGCTGAGCCACTGCGGGTCGGCGGCGATCGTGCGCACCTCGCAGGTCTGCAGGACCGGGGCGACCGTGCGCCGGATGCCGTCGACCGCGTGCAGCGCGTCCAGCGCCGCCGACCTCGGCAGCAGGTACTCCGACTGCAGCTCGTCCCCGCTGCTCGGCGTGAACTCCGCCCGGAAGTGCGGCAGCCGCTCGTGCCAGGGCCCCGGCACCCCGAACTGCTCCGTGCAGTTGCCCGCCGGCATGCCCGGCACCGGGTGCATCGCCTCGGTCGCCGGCGCGGCCCACCCGAACTCCACGGCCGGCCGGTCGGTGCGCCGCTTCACCCACACCTGCCGGAAGCCCGGCCGCCGCCAGTCCGTGAACAGGCTCACGCTGTAGGCGGCGCCGGACACGGCCGCGAAGTCCAGCCCGTCCAGCGGCAGTTCGGTGTACACCGTCTGCGCCACCCGGTACGCGGGCTCCAGCTCCAGGGTGAGCGCGGTGACGACCCCGAGCGCGCCCAGCGAGGTCACCGCGCCGTCGAAGCGGGCGTCGCCCCGCGCGACCGTCACCGTCGAACCGTCCGCGAGGACCAGCTCCACCTCCCGCACGGGCGCCGCGAGCGACCCGTTGGCCACGCCCGAGCCATGGGTGCCGGTGGCCACCGAACCGGCCACCGAGATGTGCGGCAGCGAGGCCATGTTGGGCAGCGCCAGGCCGTGCGCGTGCACCGTGCGGGCCAGCTCGGCGTACCGGACGCCGCCCGCGACCCGGACCGTACGGGCCGCGCTGTCCACCTCGACGGCGGCCGGCAGCCCGGCGATCGAGACCAGGACGCCCTCCGGGCCCGGGTCGGCGATCCGGTTGAAGGAGTGGCCGCTGCCCAGCACCCGTACCCGCGCGCTGCCGGCCACCAGCGACCGGAGCGCGTCGAGCGAGTGCGGGCGGTGGAACTCCTTGGCGGCGTACGTGATGTTGCGCGCCCAGTTGGTGACCGTCTGCACCGGATCCGTCATCTCTGCCGTCCCATCCCTGTCCCCTTTCGGGGAGTACCTGTCCATTGACCCTCTCATTCACCGAGACCTACGGTAGAGACCGGTTGCTGTCCGAGCGTCATCCGTGCGTCACCGAGCCGGAAGGTCACTTCCTTGCCCGAGCGTCCCCAGGCAGCGTTCGCCATGACAGCCCAGAACGTGCCGCACGTCTTCCCGCCCGAGGTGCTCACGCGGCTGCGGGAGTACGTAGAAATCGATCCCACTCTGGTGGTGCACGACTTCACCGATCCCCGGGTACGCGAGACGCTCGCCCGCACCGAGGTCCTGGTCACCGGCTGGGGCTGCCCGGTCCTGGACGCGGCCGCCCTGGACGCGGCGCCGAGACTGCGGGCGGTGCTGCACGCGGCCGGCTCGGTCAAGGGCTTCACCACGCCCGAGGTCTGGCGCCGCGGCATCGTCGTCTCCTCGGCCGCCGCCGCCAACGCGCTGCCGGTCGCCGAGTACACCCTCGCGATGATCCTGCTGGCCGGGAAGAACGTCTTCGCCTTCCGTGACCAGCTGCGCACCCGCCGCGCCTTCCCCTACGGCGACATCGTCCCCGGCATCGGCAACTTCCACCGCCGGGTCGGCATCGTCGGAGCCTCCCGCATCGGCCGCCGCCTCATCGAACTCCTGCGGCCGTACGACCTGTCGGCCGCCCTCGCCGACCCCTACGTGGACGAGGCGGAGGCCGACCGGCTGGGCGTTCCCCTGCTGCCTCTCGACGAGCTGCTGCGCACCTCGGACATCCTCACCGTGCACGCCCCCGAGACGCCGGAGACCCGGCATCTCCTCGGCGCCCGCGAACTCGCCCTGATGCCGACCGGGGCGGTGCTGATCAACACCGCGCGCGGCTCGCTCCTCGACCACGACGCCCTGATCCAGGAGCTGCGCACCGGCCGCCTGACCGCCGTCCTCGACGTCACCGACCCCGAGCCGCTGCCCGCCGACTCCCCCCTCTTCGACCTCCCGGGCGCCTTCCTCACCCCGCACCTGGCCGGCTCCCAGGGCAACGAGGTGACGAGGCTCGGGCTCACCGTCGCCGAGGAGGCCGGCCGGCTGCTGGCCGGCGACGCCCTCCTGCACGCCGTCGACCACACGGCCCTCGACCGGGCCGCGTGACGGGCCGTCGGCCGGGGTCCGGCCGTCTCGTAGGGTGACGTGAACACGTGACGAAGGGGAGCCGAGCGTGGCGAAGCGGACGCGGCCGGCGCCGAACGGGGACGCCTCGACGGTACGGGACGTGGCCGCGCGGGCGGGGGTCTCCGCGTCGACCGTCTCCCGGGTCCTCGGCGGCACCTACCCGGTGGCCGCCGCCACCCGCGCCAAGGTCCTCAAGGCCATGCGCGAGCTGGACTACGTGGTCAACGCGCACGCCCGCGCGCTCGGCGGGGCCACCAACAAGACCGTCGCCGTCGTCGTGGACGACGTCACCGGCCCCTTCTACGCGCACATCGCCCGCGGCGTCGAGGAGCAGGCCTCGGTGGAGGGCCGGCTGTGCATGCTCTGCACCACGCACGGCGACCCGCGGCGCGTCCTCGCCGTCGTGGAGACCATGCGCGAGCAGCGGGCGGACGCGGTGATCGTGGTGGGCGGCGCCCTCGAGAACAAGGCCTACCACGACCGCATGACCCACTTCGCGCACGCCCTGGACCGCTCCGGTTCCCGGCTGGTCCTCGTCGGCCGCCCGCCGCTCGGCCCCGGTGTCCCGGCCACGGTCGTCGACTACGACAACGAGGGCGGCGCCTTCGCCCTCACCGGTCACCTGCTCTCCGGCGGCCACCGCCGCATCGCCTACCTCGGCCGGGTCGCCGGCCTGTCCACCAGCGCCCAGCGCATCGCCGGCTTCACCCGCGCCCATGAACTCCTCGGCCTCGCTCCGGATCCCCGCCTCGTCCTCGACGGCGTCTTCTCCCGCTCCTGCGGCTACCGGGCCACCCGGGAACTCCTGGCTTCGGCACAGGAGTTCACAGCGATCTTCGCCGCCACCGACGTGATCGCCACCGGCGTGATCCAGGCCCTGCGGGAATCCGGCCGCCGCATCCCCGACGACATCGCCGTGGCCGGCTACGACGACATCCCGGTCGCCCGCGACGTCCACCCCGCCCTCACCACCGTCCACGTGCCCCAGGAGGAACTGGGCCGCGCCGCCGTCCGCCTCGCCCTGCACCGCGACGAGCTGCCGGACGCCCAGCACCTGGTGCTGGGCACCCACGTGGTGCTGCGGGACTCGACCCGGCGCCCCTGACGCCCACACGGTGCGGCCCGGCCACGGCCCGCGCCGCGCCGCAGCCGCCCCCCGCTCTCACCTCCGCCGCCGACGGGGCATAACGTGAGGAGTCGAACGCCTGAGCCGGGAGGAGACACGGGATGGGCAGCCGTACCGCGCTGGTCGAGGATCTGATGGAGAGGTTTCCGCATGTGCCACGGGAAGCCGTCTTCAAGGAGGACCTGCTGCGGGGCGGGGTGGCCTTCGACCCGTCCGCGCTGAGCGACAACGAGAGCGGCGAGGTCAAGCCGAAGTCGTACTTCATCTTCTCCTTCGACCACGGCACCCTGCCCGAGCTGGGCGAGGCCGCGCTGCGCCGGCCCCCGGAGGAGATCATCCTCACCGGTGGGCCCTACGACCTGCGGCGGACCGTGGTCTCCGTGCGGGTGAACCCGGCCTCGCCGTACCGGGTGGCCGCCGACGAGGAGGGCGTGCTCGGGCTCTACCTCGACGGGAAGCGGATCGCCGACGTCGGGGTGCCGCCGATGCCGGAGTACTACCGGCACAAGCTCGCCAGCGGGAAGTCCGTGATGGAGGTCGCCCCGACCATCCAGTGGGGCTACCTCATCTACCTCACCGTCTTCCGGGTCTGCCAGTACTTCGGCGCCAAGGAGGAGTGCCAGTACTGCGACATCAACCACAACTGGCGCCAGCACAAGGCGGCCGGGCGGCCGTACACCGGTGTCAAGGACGTGGAGGAGGTCCTGGAGGCGCTGGAGATCATCGACCGCTACGACACCGCGAAGGCGTCCACCGCCTACACGCTGACCGGCGGCGCGATCACCAAGACCGTCGCCGGCCGGGACGAGGCCGACTTCTACGGCCACTACGCCAAGGCCATCGAGGAGCGTTTCCCGGGGCGGTGGATCGGCAAGGTCGTCGCGCAGGCGCTGCCGAAGGACGACGTGCAGCGCTTCAAGGACTACGGGGTGCAGATCTACCACCCCAACTACGAGGTGTGGGACGAGTACCTCTTCAAGATGTACTGCCCGGGCAAGGAGCGGTACGTCGGCCGGGACGAGTGGCACCGGCGGATCCTGGACTCGGCCGAGATCTTCGGCGCCCGGAACGTGATCCCCAACTTCGTGGCCGGGGTGGAGATGGCCGAGCCGTTCGGGTTCAAGACGGTCGACGAGGCGATCGAGTCGACCACCGAGGGGCTGCGCTTCTTCATGTCGCACGGCATCACGCCCCGCTTCACCACCTGGTGCCCCGAGCCGACCACCCCGCTCGGCAAGGCCAACCCGCACGGCGCCCCGCTGGAGTACCACATCCGGCTGCTGCAGGCCTACCGCCAGACCATGGAGGACTTCGGGCTCTCCTCCCCGCCCGGCTACGGCCCGCCCGGACCCGGCCGCGCCGTCTTCTCCGTCAGCTCGTTCATGGACAGCCTGCCGGCGGTGGAATCGGCGCAGGCGTGATGCCGGGCGGGCGAAAGAGACCACCGGAACGGTGAGTCGAAAC
The DNA here is from genome assembly GCF_040680735.1 of Streptomyces sp. NPDC051987. Lineage (NCBI taxonomy): Bacteria > Bacillati > Actinomycetota > Actinomycetes > Kitasatosporales > Streptomycetaceae > Streptomyces > Streptomyces sp. NPDC051987. The sequence continues at coordinate 21,545 of NZ_JBFAXI010000013.1, forward strand.
GCGGTCGCCGTCCGTACTGGAGGGCGGAGTTGTGGGCCATGGCGGGCACATGGGTGTTCTCCGGGCGGCCGGCACAGTGGTTGACGTGACACCGGGGACCGGTGATATGGGTGACGGGGAGCATCCCCGGCACGATCGCCGGTAACCGGTATTGAATATGCCGCTTGTCAGTTGTGCAGGAGACGTGAAAAGCTCGGGCCTGCCGTGAGGTTCCCCCCAACTCCGTTGCCGATACGGTGAGTTGACCTCGCTTTCGATGCAGGAGACCCATGCCCGACCTGCCGATCCCCCAGGACGCCGCTGAGGCCGCGCTGTTCTCCGAATGCTGGGACGCGGTGCTCTCCTATGCCGACCTGTGCACGTCCGGCGCTCTGACGGCCAACCAACTGGCCACCGAGGCCTTCACGCTCGGCATGCGTGAGGCCCGCGACGCGGACTTCACGCCGGTCCGCAGCTCAGGACGGCGCGCCGCCCGGTTGCCGATGATCCCGCTGCTGCTCACCGCCGTGCGCAACACGGCCGCCGCCTGGGAGGCCGGCGGGCTCGGGCACAAGCTCGACCCGGACCTCCGGCTGTGGCTCAACTCCGAGAAGGCGGAGCGCTATACGGGTCCGCCGCTGCAGCGGCCCGTCGCGTTGCGCGGCCTGCGTGACATGCAGGAGGCGGACGCCTCGCTGCTGTGGCTGTCCGAGGTGGAGGCGCTGCCGCTGCCCTCCGTGGCGCGTCGGCTCGGCCTCGACCCGGCCGTCGCCGCCCAGGAGCTGGAGCAGGTGCGCGGTCTCTTCCGGGACCGCTGCCACCGCGCCCACCTCGACACGCCGATGGAAGCCGAGTGCCGCAGCTACGCCCGGCTGCTGGACGCGGTCACCCGGTCCCCGGCGGCCGACACGCCCGATGACCTGTCCCGGCACCTCGCCACCTGTGTGCAGTGCGCCGAGGCCGCCGCCTGCCTGCGGCTGCACGGCGGCGGGCTGCCCGCGGCCCTCGCCGGCGGGGTCATCGGCTGGGGCGGCCTCGCCTACCTGGAGCGGCGCCGGCGCGCCGCCGAGGTGCGGCTCGGCGCGGGCCGCCCGGCCACCGCCGACCAGGAGGGCGGCGACCCCAAGGAGAGCGGCGGCCGGAGCAAGGTGCTGCGGCACGGCCTGCTCGGCGCGGCCGTGCTGATCTCGGTGGTGGCCCTCGGCGTGTCGATGATGCCGATGGGGGGCGGCTCAGGCGACGACCCGGTCCGCGCCTCCCACGACGACCGGCAGCCGGTCGCCGACCCCGACGCCGGCGTCCCGTCGGCCGACCCGACCGCCACGCACACCACCTCCGCCGCGGCGTCCGGGACCCCCTCCTCCTCGACCGCCACCGCGAACCAGACCCACAAGAACCCCGACCCGGAACCGCAGGGCACCGCCTCGGCCACGGCGAGCACCGGCCACCACGGCAGCGGCTCCACCGACCCCGCCTCCCCCGCGGCGGCCACCTGCCAGGTCTCCTACGACCTGGTCAACCAGTGGACCGACGGCTTCCAGTCCACCGTCACCGTCACCACCAGCCAGGCCCTGTCCGGCTGGCGGGTCCGGTGGTCCTTCCGGAACGGCCAGAAGGTCACCCAGATGTGGGACGCGACCGTCAGCCAGGACGGCGGCACGGTCACCGCCGACGCCGCCGACTACAACCAGTCGGTCTCCGCGAACGGCAGCCTGTCCTTCGGCTTCCTCGGCACCTGGACCGGCCGGAACTCGGCGCCCTACGCCTTCACGCTGAACGGCGAGCCCTGCTCGCTGGACTGACCCGGACCGCCCGCACGACCGACGGCCGGGAGGACCCAGGAGCACGGGTCCGCCCGGCCGTTGACGGTACGTCAGAACGGTTGCTGCCTCGGAACTCCGCTCAGCACTGCGACTTGTAGAAGTACTTGCTGACCGACGGTTCGTTCATGTTGTCCTTGGTGATCGCCACCATGTCGGTGCCGATCGACTTGCTGACCGACTTCCCCTCGAAGGCGTCGGCCAGCTGGTCCACCGCCTGCCGGCCGATCGCCGCCGGGTCCTGGGCGACCAGCACCTGGAGGGTGCCCGCCTTCAGCGAGGCGATCTCGTCGGGCTCGGCGTCGAACGCGGCCACCTTCACCACGCCCTCCTTGCCCGCCTGCTTCAGCCCGGTGGCGATGCCCTGACCGGTGTTGGTGTTGCCCGCGAACACCCCGCCGAGATCCGGGTGGGCGGCGAGCGTCGACTGGATCTGGGAGGCCGCGGTGGCCGGCAGGTCGTTGTCGTAGAGGGTGGGAAGCACCTTGATGTTCGGGTACTTGGCCATCTCCTCGGTGAAACCCTTGATCCGCGCGTCGGTGGTCGACACACCGGGCTTGACGCTGATGACGATGACCGAGCCCTTCTCCTTCATCAGCTTGGCCAGCGCGTCGGCGGCGACCCGGCCGCCCTTCTCGTTGTCCGACGAGATCCGGGTGATGCCGATCGAAGTGTCCGTCACCGTCGTGTCCACCAGCGCCACCTTGGTGCCGGACGACTGGATCTGCTTGAGCGACGGCGTCAGCGCGCTGGTGTCGACCGGCGAGATCAGCAGACCGTCGGGCCGGGCGGCGCCCACCGAGTCGAGCAGCGGCCGCTGCACCGAGACGTCCCACTGCGCGGAACCGTCGGCCGTGAAGTCCATCCCCTTGGCCTTGGCCTCCTGCTGCGCGGCACAGGTCATGGTGATGTAGAAGGGGTCGCTCTTCACGCCGGTGATCAGCCGGACCTTCTTGCCCTTGGCGCTGCCCGAACTCCCCGAGCCGCCGCCGTCGCCCGACGAACCGCACGCCGAGGCCCCCGCACCGAGGGCCAGAACCGTGCCCACCGCGACCAGCAACCGGCGCCTGCTGCGAATGCTCCTCATCCCAGGGTCCTCCTTCGTCACGAGCGATTCCGTAGTCATGAGCGGTCGGGTCACGGGCGGTCGGGTCACGAGCGGTCGGTTCACGGGCGAACCGGTCATGCGCGATCCGGTCATGCGCGATCCGGTCATACGCGTTCCCGCGTCTTCCTGCGCAGCTGGTCGACGTAGACGGCCACGACCAGCACCACGCCCACCGCCACGTCCTGCCAGTACTGCTGGACGCCGATCACGATCAGCCCGGTGGTCAGCACCGCCGGAATGAACACGCCGATCACCGTGCCCAGCACCGAACCCCGGCCGCCGAACAGGCTGGTCCCGCCGAGGACCACCGCGGTGATCACCTTGAGGTTGTCGGTGGAGTGCCCGGCGATCGACGTCGTGCCGTACGAGGCCAGCCACATCACCGCGCCGAGCCCGGCCAGCAGGCCCATCAGTCCGTACACCTTCACCAGATGCCGGCCCACCGGAATGCCCGCCCGCCGTACGGCGGTCGGGTTCGACCCGATCGCGAGGGTGTGCTCGCCGAACCGGGTGGTGCCCAGCACCGCGCCGAAGACCGCGGTCACCGCGGCCGCCAGGATCACCATCCAGGGGATGCCGAGCACCTTGCCGAAACCGAGGCTGTTCTGCAGATGCGTGGAGGCCGCCCCGGCCGGGTCCTGGCCGCCGGTCGCGAGTTCGGCGATGCCCAGCGCCGCGCCCAGCCCGCCCAGCGTCACGATCAGCGGCGGCACCTTGCCGGTCGCCACCACCGCACCCTGCAACGCGCCCCACGCCGTGCCCACCGCCGGCGCGATGACGGCACAGAGCGCCACCGTGCCCCAGCCGGAGGTCGCTCCGCCGTGATGGATGTTGTACTCACCGGCCGCCACGGCGGCCAGCACCAGCACCGAGCCGATCGACAGATCGATGCCCGCCGTGATGATCACGAACGTCATGCCGACACCGAGCACGAGGTAGATGGCCGCGTTCACGGCGATCTGGGTGATGTCGTACGTGGTGAAGAACTTGCCCGGCGCCGCGATGGTGAAGAACAGCACCAGCGCCACCAGGATGACGAAGGTCCACAGCTCGTTAAGGGTGGCCGCGCGCCGCAGCCAGTCGGGCACCGTGGCCCGGCCGTCCACGGCCGCCGCGGCCTTCTCGCTCTGCGCCGTCATCGTGCGCCCTCCGCTTTCCCGGTCCCGTTCGCCCCGGGACCGTTCGGCCCGGTCCCGTTCTCGCCGGTCCCGTTCGGCCCGTCCAGTGAGCCGGTCATCGCCCCGACCAGCTCCTCGATCGTGGTGTCGGCGGCGGTGTACGAGGCGACGCGCCGGCCCAGCCGCAGCACCTCCACCCGGTCCGCCACCGACAGCACCTCGGGCATGTTGTGGCTGATCAGCACCACGCAGATGCCCCGGTCCGCGACCCGGCGGACGGTCTCCAGGACCCGGGCGCGCTGGACGACGCCCAGGGCGGCGGTCGGCTCGTCCATGAAGATGACCTTGTGGGCGAAGGCGACGGCACGGGCCACCGCGACGGACTGCCGCTGACCGCCGGACAACGTTGTCACCGCGGCCGTGACATCCTTCAGCTCCACACCGAGTTCGGCGAAGGCCCTGACCGCCTCCCGGCGCATCGCGGGCCGGTCGAGGACGCCGAGGCGCCCGAGCAGCCCCCCGCGCACGAGCTCCCGGCCGAGGTAGAGGTTGGCCGCCGCGTCCAGGTCGGGCGCGAGCGACAGGTCCTGGTACACCGTCTCCACGCCCTGCCGCTGCGCGTCCATCGGGCCGGAGAACCGCACCGGCGCGCCGTCCAGACGGACCTCGCCGGCGTCGGGGGAGAGCACGCCCGACAGGACGTTCACCAGAGTGGACTTGCCGGCGCCGTTGTCGCCGATGAGGGCTACGACCTCGCCGGGGTATGCCGTGAAATCGGCGCCCGAGAGCGCCTGGACGTGGCCGAAACGTTTGACCACTCCCTGTGCGGTGAGCAGTGGTTCCCTTGCAGAGGCCATGTTGTGCCTTCTGGTTGGTATCGTTAACAGCTTGGCTGATTCTTGGGGTGCCCGCGGCGGGGTGTCAAGGGTGGTGCAACGGTCGCCGAGCACGCTGGTCCCGCCCTCATCTCCCGTTGTTTGCAAGCCTGTTGATACGCGTGCGAGTTGGTAACGTTAACGAGTCGACGCTCGGACGTGACACAGCTGGAGGTCGCGGCGTGGCAGCCACCCGGCCGACCATGAAGGACGTCGCCGCGGAAGCGGGCGTCAGCACGATGACGGTGTCCCGGGTGGTCAACGGCGACTCGGCCGTCGCCCCCCGTACCGCGGCGCGGGTGGAGGCCGCGGTCCGCAAGCTCGGCTACCAACGCGACGACGTGGCACGCCAGTTGCGCCGCACCCATGAACTGAGCCAGATCATCGGCCTGTTGGTCGACGACGTGACCGATCCCTTCATGGCCGCCGTCGCCTCCGCCGCCGAGGACGTCGCCCGGCAGCGCGGCAGCATCATGCTCATCGGCTCCAGCCGCGCCGACCCGCGCCGCGAGCGCGAGGTGGTCGCCGCGTTCACCGCGCGCCGCGTGGACGGTCTGATCCTCACCCCGGCCGCCGGCAGCCACCGCTTCCTGCGTCCCGCCCAGGCACAGGGCACGAAGATCGTCTGCGTGGACCGGGCGGCACCCGGCCTGGACGTGGACGCCGTGGTCGTCGACAACTTCGGCGCGGTGCGCGAGGCCGTGGCGCAGCTGGTGGCCCGGGGGCACCGCAGGATCGGCTACCTCGGCGACACGCCGCGGATCTGGACCTTCGGCGAACGGCGCCGCGGCTATCTGGCGGCGCTGGGGGCCGCGGGTGTCGCCGCCGACCCGGCGTTGGTCAGGGACGGCGTGCGTACGGGGCCGGAGGCGGCCGCGGCGGTCACCGGGATGCTGGCGCTGCCGGACCCGCCGACGGCTCTCCTCGCCGGCAACGAACTGCTCGCCTTCGGCGCGCTGACCGCGGCCCCGCGCGACCTCGCCTTCGTCGGCTTCGACGACTTCGCGCTCGCCGCACGGCTGACGCCGCCCGTCACGGTGATCGCCCAGGACCCGGTGGCCCTCGCGACCAGCGCGGCGCACCTGCTGTTCGCCCGCATCCACGGCGACGTCTCCCCACCGCGCACGGTGGTCATGCCGACCCGGCTGATCCGACGCGGCTCGGGGGAGATACCGGGCCCGTTCGCCGCGTAGCGGCGCGTGGCGCCGGGTGAGCGGACGGGAGCGCGGGGTCTCCGGCCGGCTGTCGGGCGCGGGCCCGGTGGGGGCTGGTCGCGCAGTTCCCCGCGCCCCTGAAAGCAGGGCGTCGCGGTGAGCGCCCCTTCAGGGGCGCGGGGAACTGCGCGAGCGACCCCCACCGGGCCGCACCCGGCCGACGACCCGCCGCCCCCGAACCCGTCCCCCGGCCCTTCACGGCAGCTCCTTCCGCCGCCGGAACCCCACCGCCGCCCGCTCCCCGCCCCGCGCACGCCGCGCAGGTGCCGGTCCGCCCTCTGCCGTCCGCACCAGCCCCAGCTCCCCCGCCAGCCCCCAGATCGCCTGCTTCACAGTGCTCCGCGAGTCCAGCTCGTGCATCCGGCCCGCGTCCACCGCGCCCTGAAGTTCCTTGAAATTGGCCGGAATCGGGGTCCGCGCCAGGGCCGTCCCGGTGATGCGGGCGATCAGCGCCGGCTGGATCTCGGTGCCCCGCGTGTACCGGTTGACCACCACCGTCGTCTCCTCGGCCTTGCGGATCTGCAGCCGGTCCCACATCCGCACCGTCCGCTTCGCCGCGCGGACGGCGACCACGTCCGGCGTGGTGACCAGCAGGGCCAGGTCGGCGGTCTCCACGGCCGCCGCGCCCGCCCCGCCGAGCTGCGCGCCGCAGTCCACGACCACCACCTCGTAGCGGGAGCGCAGGGCGCTCAGGATCTGGCGGGCGGCGCGGTCGGTGACCTCCTCGCCGCGTTCGCCCTCGGCCGGCGCCAGCAGCAGCGCCAGCCCGGAGTCGTGGCGGAAGACGGCCTCGGCCATGACGCGGGGGGAGATGTCGTTGACGGCGGCGAGGTCGGCGACCGAGCGGCGGAACTGGACGTCCAGGTAGGAGGCGACGTCCCCGGTCTGCAGGTCGAGGTCGACGAGGGCGGTGGAGTGGCCGGAGGCCTGCGCGGCGAGGGCGATCTGGACCGCGACCAGGGTCGCGCCGGTCCCGCCCTTCGCGCCGCTGACGGTGACGACGGTGCCGCCGACGCCGGCGAAGACGTCGGCGCCGTGGCCGAGATGGCGCCGTACGCCGCTGGACCACTGGGCGACGGCCTGGACCCGGCCGGCCAGCTCCTCGTAGCTGAGCGGGAGCCCGACCAGGCCGCGGGCGCCGGAGTCCATCGCGGCGGCGAACAGGCCGGGACTGGTGTCGGTGGTGACGAGGACAACGCCGACGGCGGGGAAGCGCAGGGCGACCTCGCGGATCAGTTCGAGGGCCGGGACGGGGCCGATGCGTTCGTGGACGACGACGACCTCGGGGAGTTCGTCGACGGACTCGGCGGCGGCGCGGGCGAGGGCGTCGACGAGGCCGGTGGAGTCGACGACGGGGGTCAGCGGTTCGGCGTCCGGGAGCTGGCTGAGCAGCGAGACCAGGGAGCGGACGGCGTCCGCGTCACCGACGGCGGGGAGGATCCTGATGGGCATGGAGGGCGCCTCTCACTTGTCCGTCGCGAGTTCGTAGGTGCGGTCCTTGTCCGGCACGGTGGTCGTCGTGCCGGGGGCGACCAGGGCGAGCCGGACCCGCTGGGCGAAGGACTCCGCGTAGGTGAGGCGCTGGGCGTCGAGCGTGGACAGCGCGAAGGTGATCGGGACGGCGTCGGTGGGCTGCTGGTTCTTGTTGTCGGGTTCCAGCGACGTGAGTTTGCCGACGTCCAGGACCTGGGCGTTGGTCACGATGATCTTCGACTGGTCGGGGTCGCTCTGCTGCTTGCCCTCGAAGGTGGCGTAGACGTTGACCCGCGAACCCGGGGTGATCTTGCCGGCGACCCCGGTGGCCGCGTCGATCATGATGGCGACCTCCTGCTCGCCCGGCTTCAGCTCGGGCTGGTCGACGATCATGTCGGTCTGGAGCAGCGACCCCTTCTTCAGCGTGGTGATCGCGATCTTGCCCTGGATCTGGCCGAGGCTGGTGACGGCGTTGGCGGACAGCCACCGCTCGGGCATCGAGATCTTCTTGAACTGGCCCGCGCTCAACGTGGTGTACGGCGGGACGTCGGACCGCAGTTCGTACGCGGTGACCTTGGGGCCGACCTCGGACTTCGCGTCGTCGATGACCGAGAGCACGCCGGCGAAGGCGGCGAGCGCGCAGATCACCGACAGGATCAGGAGTATCACGCCGCGGCGCTGACGGGAGTTCATGGACCGTGCGACCTCATCGGGGGAAGCGGGGAGAGTGGGGGAACCGAGCGGTGGCGCTGGGCGGTGCGGGTCAGGCGGGCGTGCGCTGTTCCAGCGCGCGGGGCGCGGGCGGGTCGTAGTCGGGCGGGGTGGCGGAGCAGAAGACGCAGCGGTCGCCGATGACGTCGATGCCGCACCAGTGACAGCTGGTCTGCCGTACGGAGGTGACCAGTTGGTAGAGGACCGACAGGTCGGCGAGGTAGCTGGTGAACTCGATCAGCCGGCCGGTGCCCCACCACACGGACGACTCGGCGGGCAGCGGGGTCTCGCGCAGGCCGTGGGCGCCCCAGGCCTTGGCGAGGCCGCCGATCCACTCCGACTGCAGCTGACCCCTGGCGACCAGCATCCAGGTGCTGAACTCGGGGCCGGTCAGGACGGCCTCCGGAGCGACCCGGACCAGTTGCGGTTCGGGGTGGGCGACGACCGCGAAGTGGGTGTTGGGCACCCAGGACTTGGCATGCGCCTTGAGGCCGACCGGGACGCGGTCCAGCTTGGCGACGGAGCCGAGGACGGCGCCGGAGTGGATGTAGTGGGTGAGCAGCCGACCGGCCGAGGCGAGCACGCCGGGGCTGAGGTCGCACGTGGCCAGCTGCCGCAACTGCCGGGCCAGCACGGCGACGCCGAGGGGCGGCAGGTCGGGGCGGAAGAGCGCGATCCGGTCGCTCTCCAGGAGGGAGCGCAGGGTGTGCAGGCGCCGGACCACGGCCTCCGGCACGGCGTCCGAGTACACGACGATCGCATGTCCGTGCTGCTCGATGAGGGCGACGAACTCGGCGAGGGTCTGGTCGAGCGGGCGCTTGTCGAGGTCCCGGAGCACGACCGCGGGCATGGTCCGCTCGTCCTGGATGGGCAGCGCCATGTCGGCACTGGTCACGGCAATGGCAGTTGGCACGCGCAGCTCCCCGCTCTCCACACCCGGCGGCCCACCGGCGTTACTCCAATGAGCCGGGACGACTTCATTGCGTGACGTCCTCAGCACTGTATCCACGCCTCTGTGGCCGGAGAACAGCGTTTGTGCAGCTGTCTGGGATCCGTGACCGCACAACTGACTCCAAACCGGGACAGGTTGAGCATATGACCGGGGCTCGTTCGGCCGCCTGGGGACTTCGGCGGACCGTCGAATTTGGTCTGGACCTATTGACACGTGGATTGGTCTGGACCACCTTCTTGTCATGCCCAGACTCATCCCCCGGCCGACGTCCCCCCACACCGGACGCCGGCTCATCCGCACCTGGTCGGCCGTCGCCACCCTCGCCACGGCCCTCGCCATGGCGGGCCTGGCCTCCTCCCCCGCCTCCGCCGCCGACGTCAACAACGCGAAGAACCCCGGCTTCGAGTCGGGCCTGGCCGACTGGACCTGCTCCGCGGGCAGCGGCACGACCGTCTCCTCCCCCGTCCACTCGGGCGCCGCCGCGCTGCAGGCGACCCCGGCCGGGCAGGACTACGCCCAGTGCAGCCAGACGGTGGCGGTGAAGGCCAACTCCACCTACACCCTGAGCGCGTGGGTGCAGGGCGCCTACACCTACCTCGGTGTGACCGGCACCGGCACCACGGACGTGTCGACCTGGACCCCGAACACCTCCTGGACGCAGCTGTCGACGACCTTCACCACCGGCTCCTCGACCACCTCGGTGACGGTCTGGACCCACGGCTGGTACGGCCAGCCCGCCTACTACGCCGACGACGTCTCGGTCTACGGCCCCGACGGCGGTGGCGGCTCCGGCCCGGCCCCGACCGTCCCCGCGACCCCCACGGGCCTCGCGGTCTCCGGTACGACGTCCGGCTCGGCGTCCCTGTCCTGGTCCCCGGTGTCGGGCGCGACCGGCTACAACGTCTACCAGAACGGCGCCAAGGTCTCGGCGGTCACCGGCGCCTCGGCCACGGTCACCGGGCTCGCGGCCTCGACCTCGTACTCCTTCCAGGTCACCGCGACCAACTCGGCGGGCGAGTCGGCGAAGTCGTCCGCGGTGACGGCGACCACGACCGCGTCCGGCAGCGGCGGCGGCTCGCTGCCCAAGCACGCGGTGACGGGCTACTGGCAGAACTTCAACAACGGCGCCACCGTCCAGAAGATCTCGGACGTGCCGTCCTCGTACGACATCATCGCCGTCGCCTTCGCGGACGCGACCGGCACACCCGGCGCGGTGAGCTTCACCCTCGACTCCGCCGGTCTCGGCGGGTACACGGTCGACCAGTTCAAGGCCGACATCAAGGCCAAGCAGGCGGCGGGCAAGAAGGTCGTCATCTCGATCGGCGGTCAGAACGGCACCATCTCGGTGAGCGACTCGGCGTCCGCGACGAACTTCGCCAACTCCGTGTACGCGCTGATGCAGACGTACGGCTTCGACGGCGTCGACATCGACCTGGAGAACGGCATCAACGCCACCTACATGACCCAGGCACTGCGCTCGCTGTCGGCGAAGGCGGGCTCGTCGCTGATCATCACGATGGCCCCGCAGACGATCGACATGCAGTCGACGTCCAACGCCTACTTCCAGACGGCCCTGAACGTCAAGGACATCCTCACCGTCGTCAACATGCAGTACTACAACAGCGGTTCCATGCTGGGCTGCGACGGCAAGGTGTACAGCCAGGGCTCGGTGGACTTCCTGACCGCGCTCGCCTGCATCCAGCTCCAGGGCGGCCTGAGCCCCTCCCAGGTGGGCCTCGGCCTGCCGGCGTCGACCAGCGCGGCCGGCAGCGGCTACGTCTCGCCGACCGTGGTGAACAACGCGCTGGACTGCCTGACCAAGGCCACCAACTGCGGCTCCTTCAAACCGTCGACGACGTATCCGACCCTGCGGGGCGCGATGACCTGGTCGACGAACTGGGACGCGGCGGCCGGGAACGCGTGGTCGTCCTCGGTGGGCGCCCACGTGCACGCGCTGCCCTAGCGGCCCTTACGGCCGTAACGGCTCAGCAGTGACGACTCCGGCGGCCGAGCGGGCCGCCGGAGTCCTGATCCCGTGACCGGGCCCGCGCCGCGGCGGGGTACCCGCGTGCGGCATCCCGCTCACGCGTACTGGACGCGGATCCTCGCCCCGTCCCCCGGCGCCCCGTCCCGGACATCGACGTAGGCGCACACCTGGCGGGTGAACCACAGGCCCTGTTCCGGCTCCGGTCCGCCGCCGGGCGGCGGCACGAACCCGGCCAGCGGGTCCGCCACCGCGCGGCACAGCCGCAGCTCGCAGACGCAGGCCGCCTCCTCGCCCCAGGCGAGGATCTCGGCCACCGGCCCGTGCGCGGCCGCCGCCGCCTCGACGGCCCGGCCGAACCGCCCGGCGTGCGCGGCCGGGAGCCCCTGCCCGGCGGCCCAGGCCCGGACGGCCTCCGGCGCGGGCAGCCGGGCCGCCGACTGGGGCGGTGGGGGCAGCGGCAGCGCGTCCAGCTCGCGCACCAGGACCGGGGGCTGCTCGTACACCCCGGTACCCGGGTGGGCGCGGCGGGCCGCGTCGACGACGGCCGGCCCCGCGGTCCGGACGTCGTACGCGCACAGCGCGGTGGTGGCGAAGGGGGCGAACAGGAGGTTGGAAAGGCACTCGTAGCGGATCCACTCGGTGCTCTCCCGCGGCGAACGGCCCGCCCGCCCGGCCCAGTCGGGCTCCATGAGGAGATGGATCCGGCCGCCGGGTCCGGCGTTCGCGGCGAGGTAGGCGGCGCCCTGGGCCACGGCGTTGGCGGCCGTGCCGGTGTACCAGTCGGCGTGGTCGATGAAGCCGACGTCCCGGGCGGCGGCGCCGAGCGCGTCACGCAGGGCGGCCAGCAGGCCGGGGGCGGCGATGGCGACGGGCGGCGGCTCGTCAGGAGCGGCGAGACCCTCGGCGAGGAAGGGCAGAGCGGTGGCGACGAACGCGTCGTCCGAGCCGAACACGGCCATCCGGTGGTCGAACTGCCCCTGGGCGGCGGCGGGGCGCGCGCCCGTACTGGTACTCATCGGGTCTCCTGTGCGTCAGCGCCGGGCGGTCCCCCGGGTGGGTCCCCCGGGCGGCGACCATGATCAGCCGTCCCTCCTCCCGCCGGCCGTCCGACCACGGTCTCCCGGCGGACCGGGAGACCGCACCCGTACATCACGCGGGCGGGTGCACTTCGGCCGGGGCCACGTGCGGGGCCGGGTGCGCGCGTACACTGCGCGGCCGGTTCGAGCGGCCGGTTTAGACACCGCGACCGGGATGACCGCGGACGACGCCGCCGCGTTCAAGGCGGTCGGGCGGAAGATGGCGGCGAGCAACGGCTACACGCCGGAGCAGTCGAGCGACCTGTACATCACCGACGGCTCGATCGACGACTGTCTGTGGGGCACCCAGAAGATCTTCGACTACACCTTCGAGATGTACCCGACGTCCAGTTCCGGCGGCGGCTTCTACCCGCCCGACGAGGTCATCGAGCGGGAGACCTCCCGGAACCGGGACGCGGTGTTCCACCTGCTGGAGAACGCGGACTGTGTGTACCGGTCGATCGGGAAGGAAGCGCAGTACGAAGGAAGCGCAGTACTGCGGCTAGCCGAGGCGGGAGCCCTCCGGCCGTGGGGCAGCCAGGGCCGGAGCGGCTCGATCGCGAACGGGACCGGACTACTTGACGTCGAGGCTCTCGCTCTTTTCCTTGCCCTTGCCCTTGTCCGTGCCGCTGTCCTCGGCCTCGACCTCCGACGCCGACTCCGCTTCCGGGGCGTCCGCTGTCTCTGTCCCGCCGTCGTCGAAGTACGCGTCGAGGACCGCGTCCAACTGCTCCTCCCACTCCTTGAAGCGGGAGCGGGACGTCGCCTCGATCTCGATCGGGTACCAGCGGCGGTCCGGCGTGTGGACGGTGATCGTGAAACGCTTGCCGAAGCGCGGGACCTCGGTCTCGATCGCGCCGATCTCGTCCCAGCGGAACTCGCAGTTCTCCTCGTCGAGGCTGAGGCGCACGCCCTGGTGGTCGGCGACTATCCGGGCGCGCCGGTCGGCGGCCTCGAAGGCGGGACCCTCGGGGGTCTCCTCGTCGTCCGCCGCACCGTCGGCGGCCTCGGGCTCAGGCTCGGCGCCCGCGGCCTCTGCCTCGATCTCGGCCACCGGTTCCGCCGCCGCCCTGAGGTCCTCGGCCTCCTCGGGCCGGGCGTCCTGCGGCTGCGCGGACGTGGGTGAGGTGAGCCCGGGGATGAAGGCCGGGTCGAATCCGGCGCCCTCCAGGGGCTGGCTGTTGGCTCCTATGCGCTGCTCCACAGCGGGCAGTATGGTCCAAGAACCTGTGCCGGACACAGCCAGCCCCGACTTCGTTATCAGACACCTACACGAGTGGGTGCCGGCGTCAGCCGAGGACGGCGAGCGCGTCGATCTCGATGAGCAGGTCCGCGGGGAGACCGACGTACACGGTCGTGCGGGCGGCGGGCGGGGCGGTGAGGCCCTGCCCCTCGAAGTAGGCGTTGTAGATGCCGTTCATCTCGGCGAAGTGGTCCACGTCCGTCAGGTAGACGCGGATCATCATGACGTCGTCCCAGGAGGCGCCGCCCTCCGCCAGGACCGCCTTGACGTTGGCGAGGGTCTGGAGGGTCTGCTCGCGCAGCGTGGGGCCGGCCGGCGTCGGGGGCCTGCCCTCCTCGGCCGGCAGGAAGCCGACCTGGCCGGCGACCTGGAGGATGTTGCCCTTGCGGACGCCGTGCGAGAACGCCGCGGGCGGGGTGGTGTGGGTCGAGGGGGTGAGCGCGATCTTCTCGGTCATCTGGTGCCGGCTTCCGTGATCGGTGTTCTGCCTGAGTACTCGCCGCTGATCGCGTCCGCCGTACGGCGCACCTGCGGGAGCAGGGTGAGGAGTTCGTCGGCGGTGACGACGACGTTGGGTGCGGAGACCGACATCGCGGCGACGACGCGCCCGTCGGCGCCGCGGATCGGTGCGGCCACGCAGTTGATGGACTCCTCGTGGCCGCCGAGGTCGGTGGCCCAGCCCTGTTCGCGCACCTTGGCCAGTTCCTTCAGGAACGCCTGTGCGTTCGGCGTCGAACGGGCCGTGTACGCGGGGTAGTCGAGCTTGTCCGCGAGGGCCCGCCGCTCGGGCTCGGGCAGGTCGGCGAGGAGCAGCTTGGCCACGGCGGCGACGGTGAGGGCGACGGGCTTGCCGATCCGCGAGTACATGCGCACCGGGTAGCGGCTCTCGACCTTGTCGATGTAGAGGACCTCGCCCTCCTCGAACACGGCGAGGTGCACGGTGTGGCCGCAGGCCGCGTTGAGGCGGGCCAGGTGGGGGTGGGCGATCTCGCGGACGTCGAGGTTCTCCATCGCCTCCTGGGCGAGGGCGAAGAGGCGGGCGCCGAGGCGGTAGCGCTGGTCGGACTGGCGGTAGACGAGCCCGTGTTCGTGGAGGGTGCGTAGCAGCCGCAGCGCGGTCGACTTGTGCACGCCGAGGCGGTCGGCGACCTGGCCGAGGTCCGCGGGGCCCTCGGCGAGCAGGGGCAGGATGCTGAGCGCGCGGTCGACGGTCTGGCTCATGGGGTGGGTGCCTCCTCTTCGGCCGCGTCGGCCTGCGTCCAGCCGGGGCCGAGTCGAAGTCTCCCCCACTCGGCGGGGTCGAGGGCGGTCAGACGGTCGGTGGTGTCGCGGTCGGGGGGCAGGGCGAGGTCGGCGGGGGTGGTGAGCGCGGCGGCGGCGAAGAGGTGGCCGAGCCTGAGCGTCTGCCTGACCGGCAGGCCGCGGAGGACGCCGGACAGGAACCCGGCGGCGAAGGCGTCACCGGCGCCGACGGTCGCCACGACGTCGACGGCGGGAGCGGGTTCGAAAGTCCCGTCGGGCCGCGGGGTGGGCACGCTCACCGGCGCCGCCGGGCCCTGCGCGCCCTGCGTGTCCGCCGCGTCGGGTGCGGCGGGCGGGCGGGGAGAGTCGGGTGCGGCGGAGGGGTTCGTGAGGGGCGCGGGGAACTGCGCGGCCGGCCCCCGCCGGGCCGCGGCCGCAGCGAAAGCCGTCGCCCCCGCTGCCCCCTGTTTCACCACCAGCACCTCCGGCTCCGGCAGGAGCGCTCGGATCGCCGACGGTCCCCCCGTCACCCCCCACACCTGCTCCGCCTCGTCCTCGCCGACGAAGACGATGTCGGCCCGGCGCGCCAGCTCCAGCAGCACCTGGGCCCCGCCGGAGCCGCCCCACAGCCTGGGACGGTAGTTCACGTCGAACGACACCACCGGCCGGCCGCCCCCGGCGGGAGCCGTCAGCTCGCGCAGCAGCGCCAGGCAGCCCTCCGACAACGCGGCCGTGATGCCCGACAGATGCAGGATCCGGCCGCCGCGCACCGCCGCCACGTCCACCGTCGCCGTCGACATCGCGGACGCCGCCGATCCCGCCCGGTAGTAGGCGACCTCGTGCGCGTCCGTCGCGCGGTCCCCGTCCGTACGGAAGTAGACCCCCGTCGGCCGCGCCGGATCCCGGCCCACGGAGGAGACGTCCACGCCGTAGGAGGCGACGGTCTCCAGCAGGTGGTCGCCGAACCCGTCCGCCCCGACCCGGCTGACCCACCGCACGGCGTGCCCGGCGGCGGCCAGCGCGCAGGCCACGTTGGACTCCGCGCCGCCGATCGCTCGGTCGAAGGACGGCACGTCCGCGAGCCGCCCCGGCCGGGTGGGCAGGAACGTCACCATGGACTCGCCGAGAGCGACGACCTCGACGGCGTCAACGCTGTCCGTGGCGTTCACGATGGTGGTGGCTCCTCGTCGTCCCGGGGGCATCGCCGGCTCCATTGACCCGGCGTTGGCGTGGATGTTAGACAGCGGTAAGCGATATACGCAATGGATGTTGCACAGAATGCAACAGACCTGATCAGGGGAGGCCCTGTGTCACTCGACACCGGCACCGAAGCGCTCGCCCAGCTCGCGGAGGAACGCGTCGACCACCGTTTCAAGGGCCTCCCCCCGGACGCCGAAGGCCTCACCGTCGGCGGACTGGCCGCCCAGCGCCGCAACCTCTTCGAGGACGGCTTCACGACCCCGGTGCTGGCCCTCTCCGCCGAGCGCCTGGAGCACAATCTCGCGCTGATGGAGTCGTACACGCAGCGGCACGGCCTCGCCTTCGCCCCGCACGGCAAGACCTCCATGGCCCCGCAGCTGTTCCGGCGGCAGACCGAGCGCGGGGCGTGGGGCATCACCCTGGCCGTACCGCACCAGGTGCGGGTGGCGCGGGCGTTCGGCACCCGGCGGATCTTCCTCGCCAACGAGCTCGTGGACGCCCCGGCGCTTCGCTGGGTCGCCGCCGAGCTGGAGCGCGACGCGGACTTCCGGTTCGTCTGCTACGTCGACTCCGTGCGCGGGGTCGAGCTGATGGACGCGGCACTGCGCGGGACCGCCCGCCCCGTGGAAGTGGTGATCGAGCTCGCCGCCGGGGAGGGCGCCCGTACCGGTGTCCGCACGGAGGCGGAGTGCGCGGCGGTCGCCGACGCCGTGGCCGGGACGGGGACGCTGCGCCTGGTGGGGGTCGCCGGGTACGAGGGCGAGGTCCCGCAGGCCGACCCGGACGGGGTGGGCGCCTATCTGCGTCGACTGGTCGCCGTGGCCGTCGAGTTCGACAAGGCGGGCCGGTTCGCGGGCCTGCCGGAGATCGTGGTGAGCGCCGGCGGCAGCGCCTGGTTCGACGCGGTCGCCGACGTCTTCGCCGGGATCCCCGAACTCTCCCTCCCGGTACTGAAGTTGCTCCGCTCCGGCGCGTACGTCTCGCACGACGACGGCCGCTACCGGGCGGTCACCCCCTTCAACCGGGTCCCCGAGGAGGGCGCGCTGGAGGCCGCCTTCCGGCTCTGGGCGCAGATCGTCTCCCGCCCCTCCCCCGAGCAGGCCTTCGCCAACGCGGGCAAGCGGGACGCGGCCTACGACCTCGACCTCCCCGTCGCCCAGGTGGTCCGCCGGGCGGGCACCGAGCGACCGGCGACCGGCGTCTCGGTCACCGGCCTGTCCGACCAGCACGCCTGGCTGCGCACCGGTCCCGAGGCGGACCTGGAGGTCGGGGACTGGATCGGCCTCGGCCTGTCCCACCCGTGCACGTCGTTCGACAAGTGGCAGCTGATCCCGGTCGCCGAGGCGGACGGGACGGTCGTCGACTACATCCGCACGTTCTTCTAGGAGGGACCGTGGAGCAGCTCGTCATCCGGGACGCGGACGTCGTCGACGGCAGCGGGGAACCCTCCTACCGCGCCGACGTGGTGATCGACGGCGGCCGGATCGTGTCGATCGTCAAGGAGGCCGCGGCGGCGGGCTGCCAGCGCCCGCGCGCGATGCGCGAGCTGGACGCGGAGGGTCTGGCCCTCGCCCCCGGCTTCATCGACATGCACGCGCACAGCGACCTGGCCCTGCTCCGCGACCCCGACCACAGCGCCAAGGCCGCGCAGGGGGTGACCCTGGAGGTGCTGGGCCAGGACGGTCTGTCGTACGCCCCGGTGGACGACCGCACGCTGGCGGAGGTCCGCCGGGCGATCGCCGGCTGGAACGGCTCAGGCGACGACGTCGACTTCGACTGGCGGTCGGTGGGCGAGTACCTGGACCGCCTCGACCGCGGCATCGCCGTCAACGCGGCCTACCTCGTCCCCCAGGGCACGGTCCGCGCGCTCGCCGTCGGCTGGGAGGACCGGGCGGCGGCCCCGGCGGAGCTGGACCACATGCGCCGACTGGTGGCCGAGGGCATGGCCCAGGGGGCGGTCGGCCTGTCCTCCGGCCTCACCTACACCCCCGGCATGTACGCGTCGGACGCCGAACTGACCGAGCTGTGCCGGGTGGTGGCGGAGTACGGCGGCTACTACTGCCCGCACCACCGCTCGTACGGGGCCGGCGCCCTGGAGGCGTACGCGGAGATGGTGGCCCTGGCCCGGGAGGCGGACTGCCCGCTCCATCTGGCCCACGCCACCATGAACTTCGGCGTGAACGAGGGCCGGGCCCCCGACCTGCTGGCGCTCCTCGACGAGGCCCTCGCCGCCGGCGCCGACATCACCCTCGACAGCTACCCCTACACCCCCGGCAGCACGACCCTCGCGGCGCTGCTGCCGGGCTGGGCGAGCGAGGGCGGCCCGACGGCGGCCCTCGCCCGCCTCGCGGACGACGAGACGGCCGACCGGATCCGCCACCACCTGGAGACCGTCGGCTCCGACGGCTGCCACGGGGTGCCCGTCGAGTGGGACACGATCGAGGTCTCGGGCGTGGGCGACCCCGCGCTGGCGGAGTTCACCGGCCGTACGGTCCGGGAGTCGGCGGCCGCCCGCGGGGAGTCCCCGTGGGCGACGGCCCGCCGGCTCCTGCTCACCGACCGCCTGGCCACCACGGTCCTCCAGCACGTCGGCCACGAGGAGAACGTCCGCGCGATCATGCGGCACCGGGTCCACACGGGCGGCTCGGACGGCATCCTCCAGGGCGCGAGACCCCACCCCCGCGCCCACGGCACCTTCCCGCACTACCTCGGCCACTATGTACGGGAGCTGGGCGTGCTCTCCCTGGAGGAGTGCGTCGCCCACCTCACCGCCCGCCCCGCGGCCCGGCTGCGTCTGCCGGACCGCGGCCTGATCCGCGAGGGCTACCGCGCCGACGTCGTCCTCTTCGACCCACGGACGGTCGCGGCAGGCTCGACGTTCGAGCACCCCCGCCGACTGCCCACGGGCATCCCGCACGTCCTGATCGACGGCCGCTTCGTGATCGAGGACGGCCGGAGAACGGACGAACTGGCTGGACGCTCAATCCGGCGTACACCCCAACTCACCTAGGGGCGCGAGGCTGTGTTTGATGTGCGGCTGCCGCCGCGTGGGCGCGACCAGCCCCCACGGCGCCGCACCCGAAGACGAAACGCCCACCACCCCCTACGGCTTGGGCAAGGTGCAACCACTCGCACTCAGGTTCAGCACGTTCCCCGTCGTGAAGCACGCCGGAATGAGGTACGTCTCCTCCGCGTAGTTGATCCCCTGCCGCACCGTGACGTTCCCGTTCGCGTCCACCTCGCACGGGTTGTCGACGGTGCACCGCTCCCCGTCCTCGTTGCCCGTGTTGTTGACGGCGACGACCTGGCCGGTGCTGGTGTCGATCACCGGCGATCCCGAGGTCCCCCCGATCGTGTTGCACGCGGAGGTGTAGCGGACCGAGTCCTTCCAGGTCCAGTCGCCCTCCTTGAGCCGGTACACGAACCCGTCGATGCTGCAGCTGTAGATCGTCTTCCAGTAGCCGGAGACGACCTTGATGGCGGTGCCGGCCACGGGGTGGGTGGCGCTGACGGTGAGCGGGCTGATGCCGTAGGAGCTCTTGATCGCTGCGTACGTCGTGGTGGTGCGGTAGATCGTGATGTCGGTGTCGGTCATCGTCGAGTAGACGACCTGGTTGGCGCGGAGCGTGGCGACCTTGGTGCCGGAGGAGTTCAGCAGGCCGAAGGTGCGGCTGGAGGACTGGCCGGTGATGACCTCGCCGGGGTCCGGGAAGCCGGTCTCCAGGCAGTGGCCGTTGGTGAGGACCAGGGCGGGGTCGGTGTCCGCGGAGTTCGGGAAGCGGATGACCGAGCCGGAGCAGTTGCTGAGCGAGACGGTGCCCGCGAAGTTGACGGTCACCGCCGCGGCCTTGGCCGTCTGCGGCGCGGCGACCGCCGGTGCCGCACCCATCCCGGTGATGGCCAGGGAGGCGAGCGCGGCGACGAGAGGCTTGTTCATGTGGGGTCCCCTCTATACGACGAGGTGACCGGAGATCTTCCGGCCACCCGTTTGTCATGCACATTTTCATGACAACGCGTCGCGAGGGCAAGGAGTCGTTTCCGGACGCCACGGTGGCGCGATCCCGCACCACTGTCCCGCTGCGGGCGACGAAGAGGGAGAAGAGACAGAAGAGACAGAAGAGGAGGAGGACCCGCTCCGGGACGGCCGCCGCCACGGGCGCCCCGCACGCGACGGGAACGAGGACGCCCGGCACGCGCCGCCCGCGAGGGTCAGGGTCTCGCTCCCCGGCCGACCGCCCCGTCAGTGGAGCCGGCCGCCTCCGCCCCTGCCGTGCCCCCAGCCGTGTCCCGTGCCAGGGGGAGTCGGCGTCGCGGGCGTGGTGGTGGTCGGCGAGGGTGCCGTGCTCGTCCCGCGGGTCGCGGGGGCGCTCGGCGAGACACCGGTCGCCGCGCCCGCCGACACCGCGGGCCCGACCGACGGCGACACCGCGGCCGGTGCGGCCGGCGCGGCGGATGTCGGCGAGGAGGCGGCGGACGGGGCGTGCGGGCTCCGATCAGGAGCCGTCGCGGCCGACGACTCGCCCGCCGCCTGCTTCGTCCGGTCCCGACCGGCCGGTGTGCCCTCGCTCGACGGCACGGACGAGGAGGAGAAGGGCAGCCCGGCGATCAGCGCGAGCGCGGAGGCGGCGCCCACCGCGCCCACCGCGACCACCGCATACTTCCCGCGCCGGCCCCGGTCGCCGCGGGCGGCGCGCCGCCGGTCCGCCCGGCCCGGCCCCGGCGCGGCGGGGACGAGCCGGGGCAGCTCGCGCGTCTCGTCGTACGCGTTGAGCCAGCCGTGCGCGGCCGCCGGGTCCCGGTACCCCTCGTAGGCGGGGGCCGGTTCCCCCTCGGGTCGGTAGATGCTCGGCGCCCCGGTCTCGTCCTCGTCTCGTCTCGGCATGGACGCGGATTGTAGGGAGGGGAGAGCCTTTTGAGACAGCTACCGGCGATAACAGGCCAAATCGGCGGCCCCACCTCGGGCTCACCTGTCCCCCACACGTGTCTCAGGTGGTGGAAAACACGACCCGGTGGGCGTTACCGCACCGTAAGCTCACCGACATGCAGGTGATCCAGTCGACCAAGCTCGCCAACGTCTGTTACGAGATCCGGGGCCCGGTTCTTGAGGAGGCGATGCGGCTTGAGGCGGCGGGGCACCGCATCCTCAAGCTCAACACCGGAAACCCGGCCGCCTTCGGCTTCGAGTGCCCGCCGGAGATCCTGGAGGACATCCTCCGCAACGTCTCCACGGCACACGGCTACGGCGACGCGAAGGGGCTGCTGGCCGCCCGGCGCGCGGTCGTCATGCACAACCAGACGATCGGCATCGAGACCGACGTCGAGCACGTCTTCATCGGCAACGGCGTCTCCGAGCTGATCGTGATGGCGATGCAGGGGCTGCTCGACGACGGCGACGAGGTGCTCGTACCGGCGCCGGACTACCCGCTGTGGACCGCCGCCGTCTCGCTCGCCGGCGGTACGGCCGTGCACTACCGCTGCGACGAGCAGGCGGACTGGATGCCCGACCTCGCCGACATCGAGCGCAAGGTCTCCGACCGCACCAAGGCGATCGTCATCATCAACCCGAACAACCCGACGGGCGCGGTGTACGACGAGGCGATGCTGCGCGGGCTGACCGACATCGCCCGCCGCCACAACCTGCTCGTCTGCTCGGACGAGATCTACGACAAGATCCTCTACGACGGCGCCACGCACACGCCGACCGCCGCGGTCGCCCCGGATCTGCTGACGCTCACCTTCAACGGCATGTCGAAGGCGTACCGGGTGGCCGGCTACCGGGTCGGCTGGATGTCCATCTCCGGGCCCCGGGCGCACGCCGACTCCTACATCGAGGGCCTGACGATCCTCGCCAACATGCGGCTGTGCGCGAACATGCCCGGTCAGCACGGTGTGGTGGCCGCGCTCAGCGGGCGCCAGACGATCAACGACCTCGTCCTGCCGGGCGGGCGGCTGAAGGAGCAGGTGGATCTCGCCTACGACCTGCTCACCCAGATCCCGGGCGTGAGCTGTGTCCGGCCCAAGGGCGCGCTGTACCTCTTCCCGCGGCTCGACCCGCAGGTCTTCAAGATCAAGGACGACCGGCAGATGGTCCTGGACCTGCTACGGCAGGAGAAGATCATGGTCGTCCAGGGCAGCGGCTTCAACTGGCCGGAGCCGGACCACTTCCGGGTGGTGACCCTGCCGACGGTCGGGGACCTGCGGGACGCGATCACCCGGATCGGGCGGTTCCTGGACGGGTACGGCCAGCCGTAGGCGACGGCCGGACCACCGTCCGTGACCCGGGTCAACTTTAGACGAAATCTAAGCTAGGATGGCTTCCTGCCAGAACACTGGAGGCCATCTCCCATGTACGAACCGATCCGCACCAAGTCGGTGCACAGCACGATGGCCGGCCCGCCTTCCGGCTTCCCCCACCGGACGCGCGAGGAGGAGCTGGACATCCAGCTCGCCGGGCACCTCGCGGCACTGCTCGCCGTCACCGACGAGCTGCGGGCGCTCACGCCGTCCACCGACCTCGACGCGGCCGCCACCCGGCTGGCCGAGCAGGTGGCCCGGCTGCGCGGCGGACACGCACCGGTCCGCGCGGCCCTGACGGCGGCCCAGGACCCGGCCGCGCTCCACGAGCGCGCGCACGCGCTGGCGGGCCGCGCCCTGGTGGTCGCGGCGTCCCGGGCGGACACCGCGGCGGCGATCCTCGCGGCGGAACGCATGGACGCGCACGCCGCTCTCACCACGGCGGGCTGACCCGCTCCTCGAACGGCCCCGGTCCGCGCGCTCCCGCAGCGACGCGCGGACCGGGTTGCCACCGGTCCACGACGGCGCCACCTCCCCGGCGTCCCGGCACCGCCCCTCCCACGCGGCATTCGGGTGGTCTGCACACCACAACCGCCTGCCGAACAACGTCGGCGCCCGCTGTCACTCGTAGCGTCTGGGGAAGTGACGGTGGTTCGGCTCCGGCCCCGTCGGCACGTCCACGGTCTTCTCGGCGCCGGCCTCCCAAAAGCGTTCCAGCGAACAGGGAGCAGCAGATGACGTCGACGGCGACCCCGAGATTCTCCGTCTTCACCCCCAGCCACCAGGCCCGCTTCCTCGACGAGTGCCTCGCGACCCTGCAGGCGCAGACCTGTCCGGACTGGGAGTGGATCGTCCTGCTCAACAACGGCGCCCGGTGGCGACCGGCGCACCCGGACGACCGGGTCCGGGTGGAGATCGCGGACGACGCCGTGGGTGTCGGAGCGGCCAAGCGCCGGGCCTGTGAACTGGCCCGCGGTGAGTTCCTCGTCGAACTCGACCACGACGACCTGCTGGCAAAGGCATGCCTGGCCGAACTCGGCACGGCTTTCGACGAGCATCCCGAGGCCGTCCTGGTCTACAGCAACACCGCGCAGATCACCGCGGACGGGAAGCGGGACGACAGTCGCTTCAACGAGGCGCACGGCTGGCATTACGAGGAGGTGCGGGTCGACGGCCGCAAACTGCTCCAGGTCAGGTCGATGGCCCCGACCCCGCACAACGTCTCGTACATCTGGTACGCGCCGAACCACGTCAGGGCCTTCCGCAGGGACGCCTACGACAAGGCCGGGGGGTACGACGCCACCCGTACCGTCCTGGACGACCAGGACCTCATGTGTCGTCTGTTCCACGTGGGTGACTTCCACCACATCCCCCGCTGCCTCTACCTCCAGCGGATGCACCCCGCGAACACCCAGCGCGACCCGGAGATCAACGCGCACATCCAGCGCGAGACCGTCGCCCTGTACGACAAGTACATCGAGGCCAACGCCCTGGCCTGGACCTACCGCAGAGGCCTGATCGCACTGGACCTCGGCGCGGCCCGCCGCAAGCCACCAGGCTACGTGGGTGTGGACAAGCAGCCAGGTGAGGGGGTCGACATCGTGGCGACTCTGCCGGACCGGCTGGACCTGCCCGACGACTCCGTCGGCCTGGTGCGCGCGGTGAACTTCCTTGAGCACGTGCCCGCGAAGGTGCCGCTGATCAACGAGCTGTACCGGCTGCTGGCACCCGGCGGCATGCTTCTCACCACGACGCCCAGCACCGACGGCCGCGGCGCGTACCAGGACCCGAGTCACGTCGCGTACTACAACGAGAACTCGTTCTGGTACTACACCGACGACCAGTACCGCACGTTCGTACCCGACCTCGAGGCGAGATTCCAGAGTTCGCGGCTGGCCACCCTCTTCCCGTCCGAGTGGCACAGCGAGAAGAACATCTCCTACGTGATCGCCAACCTCATCGCGACGAAGGACGGCGCGGCGCGCTGCGGCGGCCCGCTGCTGGTCTAAGGGCCCACCGCGTCGGACGCATGGCCACGGGGGCTCCCCCCGCCTTCGGCCGGGGGAGCCCCCGTGGGTCCGTGCGCCGTGGGTCTCGGCGCACGGGGGACTGTTTCGGGGCGGATCGCGGAGGGCGCTCCGGGCCGATGCCCCGGCACCCTCCCGCGGGGGTTACGGTGTCGCGTCCGCGCAGACCACGAAGGAAACGATCGTCTGGCCGGTGGTGGCGGTGGCGGTCCACTGGGTAGGCGGCGTACCGCCCCCGGGGAAGCTCTCGGACGCGGCCGCGTTGCCGGCGGCGACGAATCCGCCGCCGGTGGCAAAGTCACCGGCGTCGCAGGTCGCGGTCACTGCGCCGGTGCCGGCGTTGGTCCTGACGTAGGTGGCACTCACGGAACCCTGAGCACCCTGAGCTCCTTGCGCACCCTGAGCACCTTGCGCACCCTGGGCGCCTTGTGCACCCTGAGCACCTTGCGCACCCTGAGCACCTTGCGCACCCTGAGCACCCTGGGCGCCTTGTGCACCCTGAGCACCTTGCGCACCCTGAGCACCTTGCGCACCCTGAGCACCCTGAGCTCCTTGAGCACCCTGAGCACCCGCGCCCTGAGCGCCCTGCGCACCCTGAGCACCTTGCGCACCCTGAGCGCCCTGGGCACCCTGAGCACCTTGCGGGCCCTGAGCGCCCTGGGCACCCTGAGCACCTTGCGGGCCCTGCGGGCCCTGCGGGCCCTGGTGACCCTGCGGGCCCTGGTAGCCCTGCGGGCCCTGGGGACCGTAGTCACCCGCTCCGTGCACCTGCGCCGTACCTTCGTTGCCGGCCCTGCGGATCGCGTCCGCGATGGCCGCCCTGGACACATCGTGCGTGCCCAGCTGCTTCAGGACGATGCCGGCGTCGGGCCTGTGCGACGCGTCAGCGACCGCCATGGCGCTCGGGGCGACGCCGAGTGCCACCGATGCCGCGCCGACCGACACCAGGGTGGCGGACTTCAGGCGCGCTGTTCGACTCGTTCTACGACTCAAGGTAATTCTCCCGGCCGATTGGGAGGGGACATGGCAGCGGGCGCACAACCGCGCATTCGAGCCGACCGCTTGCCATCTGCCCTCAACAGATGAAACCAACGGCTACTCTTACGAAAGAATGACTAGCGGTCGACTCGAGCCATTTTGAGAATCACCCGACTGACGGAATATTCTCCGATTTTTAGGCCTTTACGGTTGGCCCTGTCATCCGTTTCGCCGTCCCCCCGATGAATCGACGGCTTCCTCGCCGGAGAGTAACCGGACGAGCCGTCGGGTCCGACGATCACCGGGTCGGGCCGGGCGCCGCGGGAAGCCCCCGGCGTGCTCACTTCCGCGCGCGGGACGGTCCGGCGGCTTCATACCGGCACTCCGGGGTTCCTGGGAGCGTGCCGACGGGCCGGGAGTCCTCCAGCAGCCCCAGCAGATAGCAGCCGTACCCGCTCGCGAGCAGCGGCTGAGCCAGTTCCCCCAGGCGGTCGTCGTCGATCAGGCCGGCCCGCCAGACCGCCTCCTCGACGCAGCCGACCTTGCAACCCTGTCGCTCCTCGATCACCCGGACGAACTCGGCGGCCTGGACCATGGCGGTGAACGTTCCGGTGCCGAGCCATGCGGTGCCCCGGTCGAGCCGGGTGACGTGCAGCTCTCCGGCCTCCAGATAGGCGCGGTTGAGATCGGTGATCTCCAACTCACCCCGGACGCTGGGCTTCAGGGTGCCCGCGATGTCCACCGCGCGGTTGTCGTAGAAGTACAGTCCCGGCACGGCGTAACGGGACCTGGGACGCGTCGGCTTCTCCTCGATGGAGACCGCACGGCCCCGCTCGTCGAACTCCACCACGCCGTAGGCGGAGGGATTCGCCACCTGATACGCGAACACCCTGGCGCCCTGCACATCGCCGCCGTGGGCAAGTCGCGTGCCGAGGCCGCTCCCGTGGAAGATGTTGTCGCCCAGAATCAGCGCGACGGGCCGGTCACCGATGAAGCCGGCACCCAGCACCAGAGCGTGCGCAATTCCCTGCGGGCGTAGTGACGATCAGAATCTCGCGGACACCGGCCATCACCAGTGCGGAAAGCGGGTAATAGAGCATCGGCTTGTCGAACACCGGCAGCAACTGCTTCGACACCGAGCGGGTCAGCGGCCGCAGTCGCGAACCGGTGCCTCCGGCCAGAAGAATTCCGCGCAGGACAGAACCCTAAGGGCTGTCCCGTGATCCCCGGTGGAGCAGCACTCGGCGTCAGGTGCGGTACATCGCAAGGCGGAAAGTCGTCCTCGTACTGGTCGTATTCGGGCGGTACGACAGTGCGGGGAGGTGCCGTAGCTGCCATCTTTCCGGAGACACTCGGCCGGACAGGCGAAGGCCTGCCGCCGCCCCGTCTCCCGTCGGGGCTGACGGGAAAGGGCGGCGACAGGCCCGGAGCCTCGCACCCCATTGTGCGCGGCCTCGCCGGTCTCACACCGCGGCCGGTCGTGACGATCGCTGGTCAGGGCACATCCCCCAACCGGCCGCGGAGTCCTGCTGCGGGGAGTTACCCCAGCCGCTCCACCAGCGCCCGGTACTCCGCCCACAGTTCCTTCGGCGTGTGCTCACCGAAGGTGTTCAGGTGGTCGGGGACGAGCGCCGCCTCCTCCCGCCAGACCTCCTTGTCGACGGTCAGCAGGAAGTCGAGGTCGCTGTCGTCGAGGTCGAGCCCGTCGGTGTCGAGGGCGTCACGCGTCGGGAGGACGCCGATCGGCGTCCGAACACCCTCCGCCTTGCCGTCCAGGCGCTCCACGATCCACTTCAGGACGCGGGAGTTCTCGCCGAAGCCCGGCCAGACGAACTTGCCCTCGTCGTTCTTGCGGAACCAGTTGACGTAGTAGATCTTCGGCAGCTTGGACTGGTCCTTGTCCTTGGCCACGTCGATCCAGTGGGCCATGTAGTCGCCCATGTTGTAGCCGCAGAACGGCAGCATCGCGAACGGGTCGCGGCGCAGCTCGCCGACCTTGCCCTCGGCGGCGGCGGTCTTCTCGGAGGCCACGTTGGCGCCGAGGAAGACGCCGTGGTTCCAGTCGAAGGACTCGGTCACCAGCGGCACCGCGGTGGCGCGGCGGCCGCCGAAGAGGATCGCCGATATCGGCACGCCCTTCGGGTCCTCCCACTCCGGCGCGATGATCGGGCACTGCGCGGCGGGGACGGTGAAACGGGCGTTCGGATGGGCGGCGGGCTCGGCGGAGTCCGGGGTCCAGTCCCGGCCCTTCCAGTCGGTCAGGTGGGCCGGGGTCTCCTCCGTCATGCCCTCCCACCAGATGTCGTCGTCGTCCGTCAGCGCGACGTTGGTGAAGACGGCGTTGCCCCACAGGGTCTTCATCGCGTTGGCGTTGGTGTGCTCACCCGTGCCGGGCGCGACGCCGAAGAAGCCGGCCTCCGGGTTGATCGCGTAGAGGCGGCCGTCCTCGCCGAACCGCATCCAGGCGATGTCGTCGCCGATCGTCTCGACGGTCCAGCCGGAGACGGTGGGCTCCAGCATGGCGAGGTTCGTCTTGCCGCAGGCGCTCGGGAAGGCGGCGGCGACGTACTTGGACTCGCCCTGCGGGGGCGTGAGCTTGAGGATCAGCATGTGCTCGGCGAGCCAGCCCTCGTCGCGTGCCATGACGGAGGCGATGCGCAGGGCGTAGCACTTCTTGCCGAGCAGGGCGTTGCCGCCGTAGCCGGAGCCGTAGGACCAGATCTCGCGCGACTCGGGGAAGTGCGAGATGTACTTGGTCTGGTTGCACGGCCAGGGGACGTCGGCCTGACCCGGCTCCAGTGGGGCGCCGAGGGTGTGGACGGCCTTCACGAAGAAGCCGTCGTCGCCGAGCTCGTCGAGAACGGCCTGGCCCATGCGCGTCATCGTGCGCATCGAGACGGCGACGTACGCCGAGTCCGTGATCTCCACGCCGAGGGCGGACAGCGGCGAGCCGAGGGGGCCCATGCAGAACGGGACGACGTACATCGTCCGGCCCCTCATCGAGCCGCGGAACAGGCCCTTCTCGCCCGTGACACTGTTTTCTTCTCCGGTGAAGATGGCCCGCATCTCGGCGGGGGCCTTCCAGTGGTTGGTCGGGCCGGCGTCCTGCTCCCGCTCGGAGCAGATGAACGTGCGGTCCTCGACCCGGGCGACGTCGGTCGGGTCGGAGGCCGCGTAGTAGGAGTGGGGGCGCTTGATCGGGTCGAGCTTCTTGAAAGTGCCCTTCGCCACGAGCTCTTCGCACAGTCGCTCGTACTCGGCCTCGGATCCGTCACACCAGACCACGCTGTCCGGCTGCGTCAGTTCGGCGATCTCGTTGACCCACGAGACCAGTTCCTGATGTTTGGTGGGGATGACGGTGGGAGCCGCGATGTCGCGCGCCACGATTGCTCCTAAATGAGGGATTTTGGATCTTGTGGCCTTGCTGGAAGGCCTTGTTGCCCCGTGGGGGCTGCGACCCGGATGCTTCGTAGCCGCTCATCCGGTGCCGACCGCACTCATTTGATCCTCCGACTCGATCTCCCATCTGTCCAGAGGGAGTCACAGATGAGCGACGTGAGGAAGGCCACGGTTTCTGCGCCCACCTGCGTCTCTTTGCGTCCATATGGAGTTCGCCTCAAGGTCTTTTTGCTCACCGAGATGAGCGCTGTCGGGGTCGCGTGAGACGATGGCCACTCCGGGACGGTCATCGAGCGAGACTGATCCGTTACTTACGGTTCCGTAGGTACGATGCCCTTCATGACTGCGTCCGTCCCCGACGCGCCCACGGAACCGCCGGCCGCCGGCCGTGGTTCCGCCGCGCTCTCCTCCCTGACACAACAGGTCAAGCCCAAGCTGCGCGGCTGGCTGCACCTGGGCATGTTCCCGGCCGTACTCGTCGCGGGCCTCGTCCTCACCGCTCTCGCCGACTCACCCCGTGGCCGCATCGCCTGCGGGATCTACGTCCTGACGGCATGCCTGCTGTTCGGCGTGAGCGCGCTGTACCACCGGGGCAACTGGAGCCCGCGCATGGACGGCATCCTGCGCAGACTCGACCACGCCAACATCTTCCTGATCATCGCGGGCACCTACACCCCGCTGACCCTGCTGCTCCTGCCGGGCACCAAGGGCCAGTGGCTGCTGTGGGGCATCTGGGCCGCGGCAGCGGCCGGCATCGTCTTCCGGGTCTTCTGGGTCGGCGCGCCGCGCTGGCTGTACACGCCCTGCTACATCGCGATGGGCTGGGCGGCGGTCTTCTTCCTGCCCGACTTCATGCGCACGGGCGGCATCGCCGTCCTCGTCCTGGTGATCGTGGGCGGCCTGCTCTACAGCGCGGGCGGCGTGATCTACGGCATCAAGCGCCCCAACCCGTCACCGCGGTACTTCGGATTCCACGAGGTGTTCCACTCCCTCACGCTGGCCGCGTTCGTCGTCCACTACGTCGGCATCTCCCTGGTGGCCTACCAGCACGCATAGCTCCACCACCGCTGCGTCGAGTGGCCACGGCTTCCGAGCCGTGGCCACTTTTTCGTGCCCGAATCCCGTGACACCATCGACTCGCCATTGACAGTCACTAGATTTTGAGAGCTACTCTCATTTCATGGCTACTGTCACTCCTCTTGAAGGGGCGCCCCCGAACCCCCGCCGCTGGTGGGCCCTGGGCGCCCTGGTCGCGAGCATGCTGGTGCTCGGCTTCGACACGACGATCCTCAACGTGGCGCTCCCGACGATGGCCGGACAGCTCGGCGCCACCACCGGTCAGCAGCAGTGGATGGCGGACGCGTACGTCATCGTCTTCGCCTCGCTGATGCTCCCCGCCGGACTCCTCGGCGACCGCTTCGGCCGCCGCCGGATGCTCGTCGTGGGCCTGCTGGTCTTCCTGGCGGGCTCCGCGCTGGGCTCGCTGGCCGGCGACGTGACCTGGGTGATCGCCGCCCGCGCCGCCATGGGCATCGGCGCCGCGCTGGTGATGCCGCTCGCCCTGTCCGTGCTGCCCTCGCTGTTCGGACCGGCCGAGCGCACCCGGGCCGTCGGCATCGTCTCGGCCGCCTCGGCGCTCGGCCTCCCGCTCGGCCCGATCATCGGCGGCTTCCTGCTCGACCACTTCTGGTGGGGCTCGGTCTTCCTGATCAACGTGCCGATGGCCGCCCTCGGCGTCGCCGCCTGCGTCCTCCTGCTCCCCGAGACCAGCGACCCCGCCTCCCCCAGGGTCGACGCCGTCTCCACCGCGCTCACCGCGATCGGCCTCGGCGCCCTCGTCTACGCGATCATCGAGGCCCCCGGCCGCGGCTGGGGCGACCCGCTGGTGCTGGCCCTGTTCGCCGTGGCCGTCGTCCTCGTCACCGCCCTGGTGCTGCGCGAACGCCGGGCCGACCGCCCCCTGCTCGACCTGGGGCTGCTCACCCGGCGCGGCTTCCTGCTCAACACCCTCGCGGCGACCCTGGTGATGTTCGTGCTCTCCGGCCTGATGTTCGTGCTGCCGCCGTACCTCCAGACGGTCCTCGGCAACGACGCCCTCGGCACCGGCCTGCGCCTGCTGCCGATGATGGGCGGCCTGATCGTCGCCGCGCGGGCCGCCCAGCCGGTCGTCGCCCGGTTCGGCGCCCGCGCCGTCGTCACCGCGGGCCTCGTCGTCCTCGCCTTCGCCGCCCTGCTCGGCAGCCGTACGTCGGTGAGCGACGGCTACGGCTTCACCGCGCTGTGGCTGTCCGTCGCCGGCCTGGGCTTCGGCTTCTCGGTGGTCCCGTCGATGGACGGCGCCCTCGGCGCGCTGCCCGCGGACCGGGCAGGCAGCGGCTCCGGGCTGCTGATGACGATGCGCCAGGTCGGCGGCGCGATCGGCATCGCCCTGCTCGGCAGTCTGCTGGCCGGCGCCTTCCGCGACCGCCTGGACGTGACCGGGCTGCCCGCCCCGCTCGGCCACACCGCCGGCGAGTCGGTGGTCGCCGCCCACCTGGTCGCCGCGCGGACCGGCTCCGCCCG
This sequence comes from Streptomyces sp. NPDC051987, assembly GCF_040680735.1. Classification (NCBI taxonomy): domain Bacteria; kingdom Bacillati; phylum Actinomycetota; class Actinomycetes; order Kitasatosporales; family Streptomycetaceae; genus Streptomyces; species Streptomyces sp. NPDC051987. The sequence continues at coordinate 52,803 of NZ_JBFAXI010000013.1, forward strand.
CCTCGTCGGCTCCGCGAACGCCTCCTACGTCCACGGCATGAGCCTGGTCCTGCTGGTGTGCGGCATCGCCGCCCTCGCCACCGCCCTGCTGGCCGCCGCGTTCCTGCCCGACACCCCGACCGAGCGCCGTACCGAAGGAGACCAGTCCCCGGCCGTGGCCCCCGCCGCCGCCGATGCCGGACAATGACCGGCATGACGGCACCGCACACATCCCCCCAGCCCGGCCTGCGCGAACGCAAGAAGATCAAGACCCGCGAGGCGATCCGCGAGGCCACCTACGCGCTGGTCGAGGTACAGGGCTGGGACGCCACGACGATCGAGCAGATCGCGGAGCGGGCCGAGGTGTCGCCGTCGACGGTCTTCCGGTACTTCCCGACCAAGGAGGACATCGTCCTCACGGACGAGTACGACCCGGTCATCCTGGAGGAGCTCCGGGCGCGGCCCGCGGACGAGCCGTGGCCGGAATCCCTCCGGTACGTGATGCACCGGGCGGTCCGGCTGGGCGTCAAGGACGACCCGGCGGTCTCCCTGCTGCGCACCCGGCTGATGGTCGAGGTCCCCGCGGTGCGCTCCCGCATGATGGAGAGCATGTCGTCCACCGGACGCATGCTCTGCCAGGCCATCGGGGAGCGCACCGGCCGCGACCCGGACAGCCTGGAGGTGCGGGTCTACGCGATGTCCTTCATCGGCGGCCTGATGGAGGTGTCGATGTACTGGGCGGAGAACCAGCACGAGGGCGACTTCGAGGCCCTCGTCGACCGCGCCCTGGACGTCATCGAGCACGGCCTGCCTCTCGAAAACCACTGAGGTCACGGCCGTCACCCGTGCCATCCTGACCTGGTGAACGCTTCCGAGATCCAGGTCGAAGTCGCTCCCGAGCTCGCCCTGTTCGTCCCGCACGCCCGGCGGGTCGGCAGCCATCCGCTCGCCGTCGACGGAGTCTCGACACTCGGCCATGTCATCGAGTCGCTGGGCGTCCCGTTGACCGAGGTCGGCGCGCTGGTGGTGGACGGCCGCCAGGTCCCGGTCGCCCACGTCCCGGCGGACGGCGAGCGGGTGGCCGTCCGCCCGGTCACCCGGCCCCAGCGCTTCCCCGGCGCCCCGCTCCGCTTCCTCCTGGACGTCCACCTCGGCACTCTCGCCCGCCGGCTCCGCCTGCTCGGTGTGGACACGGCCTACGAGTCGACGGACATCGGCGACCCCGCGCTCGCGGCCCGCTCGGCGGCCGAGCAGCGCGTGCTGCTGAGCCGCGACCGGGGCCTGCTGCGCCGCCGCGAGCTCTGGGCCGGCGCCTACGTCTACAGCACCAGCCCCGACGACCAGCTCCACGACGTCCTCGGCCGGTTCGCCCCCGGCCTGCGCCCCTGGACCCGCTGCACGGCCTGCAACGGCCTGCTGAAGGAGGCCACCAAGGACGAGGTGGCCGACCAGCTCAAGGGCGGGACGCAGAAGTCGTACGACGTCTTCGCGCAGTGCGCGGAGTGCGGCCGCGCGTACTGGAAGGGCGCGCACCACCGGCAGTTGGAGGCCATCGTGGCCCGCGCCCTCGCCGAGTTCGCCTGAACCGGCTCCCGGGCGGGGTCAGTTGCGGCCCAGCGCCCGGTACTCCCAGCCGGCCGCGCGCCACTGCGCGGGGTCGAGGGCGTGCCGGCCGTCCACGACCCGGCGCCGGTTCACGACCGCACCCATCACCTCCGGGTCGATCTCGCGGAACTGCGTCCACTCGGTGAGCAGGACCACGACATCGGCGCCCGCGGCGGCCTGCAGCGCGTCGGTGCCGTAGGCCAGCTCGGGGTGGACGCGGCGGGCGTTGTCCATCGCCACCGGGTCGTAGACGGTCACCTGGGCGCCGGCCCGGTGCAGGGCGGCGGCGACGTCCAGCGCGGGCGCGTCGCGGATGTCGTCGGAGTCGGGCTTGAAGGCCGCCCCGAGCGCGGCCACCTTCGTCCCGGTGAGATCGCCGCCGGCCAGCTCGCGGACCAGGTCGACGGTGCGGGCCCGGCGGCGCTGGTTGATCGCGTCCACCTCGCGCAGGAAGGCGACCGCCTGGGCGACGTCCAGTTCCTCGGCACGGTGGATGAACGCCCGGATGTCCTTGGGCAGGCAGCCACCGCCGAAGCCCAGCCCCGGCTTGAGGAACCGGCCGCCGATCCGGTCGTCGTACGCCAGCGCCTCCGCCAGCACGTGCACGTCGGCGCCGGTCGCCTCGCAGACCTCCGCCATGGCGTTGATGTAGGAGATCTTCGTGGCCAGGAAGGAGTTGGCGGCGACCTTGACGAGTTCGGCGGTCGGCAGGTCGGCGACCACCACCGGGGTGCCCTGGGCGATGACGGGCGCGAACGCGGCGCGCAGCTGCTGCTCCGCCCACGCGGACTCGGTGCCGAACACCAGCCGGTCCGGGTGCAGGGTGTCCTCCACCGCGAACCCCTCCCGCAGGAACTCCGGGTTCCAGGCCAGTTCCACGGCGTCCCCCGCGGGGGCGGTGGTGCGGACCAGCTCCGCGAGCCGGGCCGCGGTGCCCACCGGCACCGTGGACTTGCCGACCACCAGGGCCCGGCGGTCCAGGTGCCGGGCCAGCTCGGTCACCGCGCCCTCCACGTAGGTGAGGTCCGCGGCGTAGGAACCGGGCTGCTGCGGGGTGCCCACGCAGACGAAGTGGATGTCGCCGAACTCCGCGGCCTCGGCGAGGCTGGTCGTGAAGTGCAGCCGCCCGGAGTCCTGGGCCTTGGCCAGGAGTTCGGGCAGGCCTGGCTCGAAGAACGGCGCCTGCCCGGCTCTCAGCAGCTCGATCTTGCCGGGATCCACGTCGACCCCGAGGACCTCGTAGCCCAGGGCCGCCATGCAGACGGCGTGCGTGGCACCCAGGTAGCCGGTGCCTATGACGGTCAGGCGGGGGGCGTCGGGGCCGACGGTGCCGTGCGGAGCGGCGGGAAGAGTGTCCATGATGCCTCCGAGGGGGTTCCCGAGCGGGAAGTGCGCATGCCGAGGACGCGCGTGGGTGAGGGAGAGGGAACTGCGGCCGTGCGGGGTCCGGGTGCGGGCCGGGCCCCGTCACGTCATGTCGGGTCAGGGATCAGGTCAGGATGAGCAGGCGACGTTGGCGAGGCCCTTCGCCGCGTCGGTGGTCTTGTTGTCGCAGGTGACCTTGTTCTTCTCGACGGGTGCGAAATGGAAGCCGTAGCCGGGCCCGTCCACCTGCGCGATGTTGCCCTGGAACACGTTGCCGGTGCCCCAGCCGTCGAGGATCTGGTGGGTCTGGAAGCCGTCCTCGAGGGAGTGGCGGCCGACGTTGCCCTTGATCAGCCAGTCGTTGCCCTTGACGTCGACCCACGAGTCGTTGTGCCCCCCGCTGAGGTCGGCGCCGTCGAAGGTGTTGCCGATCAGGGAACCCCCGGTGGTGCCCTCCTTGATGTCGACGGACTCCGCGGTGGTGTCGCTGATGTGGTTGCCGCGGATCACGTTGTCGTCGCTCTTGTCGGGCTTGCAGTCGGTGACGGTGCACCAGTTGGACTCCGCGGACCCGACGTAGATCCCCTCGCCGAACGTCTCCTTGCGCTTGCCCGTGGCGCGGACGGTGTTGCCCTCGACCACGTTGCCCGAGCTGAAGTCGCGCAGGTGGATGCCCTCGTCGCCGATGTTCTCGACGGTCAGGCCCTGGATGACGGCGCCCTGGACGCCGTCGGCCATGACCCCCTTCTGTCCGTCGCGCACGGTGAAGCCGATCAGCCGCCAGTGGCTGGCGCCGTCGAGGTGGAAGGCGTAGCCGCCGTCGACGTCACCCGCGTCGATCACCGCGCCCGGACCGCCGCACAGGAAGATCGGCCGGTCCGCCGTGCCGGGGGTGGTGGCGGTGAAGCGGTCCGCGTAGACGCCGTCCCGCATCCTGATGACGGCACCGGGCTGGGCCTCCTCCAGCGCCTTCTTCAGGGACTTGGCGTCGCTGACGGTGACGGTGGCGGCCGGGCACGTCACCGGTCCGGAGGCCACGGCCGAGCCGGTCGCGCCGGGCGTGGCCGTGCCCTCGGCGTCCGCCGGGTCACTCGGTGCCGGGTCGTCGGCCGTGGCGCCCGAGCCACCGGTGGAGTCCCCGTCGTCGGAGGGTTCGGCGACCGGGATGGTGGGGCCCGCGGTGGGCCCGGCGCCGTACACGACGGGCCGGTCGTCGCCTGCGGAGACCCCCGCCACGATCAGGGCCACCACCGAGATCAGCAGGGCGGCCGATGCCACCCACAGCGGCGGCCCGCCGGAGAGCCAGATCCGGCGCAGCCGCTCGGCACCGGACGCACCGCCCGGCACACCACCGCGGCCGTCGGTTCCGGTGCCGCCCGGCGTGCCGCTGTCGTCGGGACCGGTGCCGTTCGGCTTGTCGGGGTCGGGCGGCACGGCCGGCAGGTTGTCGGTCATTCGCTCATCACCGGCTCCCGTCGGCGGCCTGCCACGGCGATCTCGTCCGGCGGCGGGGCGGGCAGGGGCGCCTTGTCGGAGTACGGGTGCACGATGGCGGCACCCTGGCCGGCCCCCCGCCGCCGGCGCCGGCCCATCGCGGCGGAGAAGAGGATCAGCAGCAGGATGCCCGTCCACAGCAGGGTCATCGGGCTCGCGTAGTGCTTGACCTTGACCCAGAACGAGCTGGTGTCGTACCAGGCGAAGGTCTGGTTCTCCTTGATGTCGGCACCGCCGTGGGAGCGGCTGGAGTCCAGCGCGCTGGGGCCGACCCCGCCGATCACGTTGTACGAGACCGTCGTGCCGGACACGCCGCCGACCAGGCTGACCCCGTGGTTCGTGGCGTCCTGGACGGTGTTGCCGCGTATGTCGGCGGCCGAGTCGCGCACGTACACGCCGGTCTGCGGGCCGTCGATGATGTTGCCGGTGACGGTGGCGCCGGTGACCCCGTCGCGTACCGAGATGCCCTGCCGCTTCTGGCCGGTGACACGGTTGCCGGTGATGGACACCTTGTCCGCCGCCAGGCGGGCCACGATGCCCATGTCGCCGCCCTCGATGCGGTTGTTCTGCACGCCGACGTCGAAACCGCCCAGCACCTCCACACCGTACCGGCCGTTGTCCTTGGCCACGCTGTTGGCGACCGAGTTGGAGCCGTAGCTGTCGACGGCCTGCCCGGAGGCCGAGGGGCCGTCGGCGAGCGGCTTGCCGCTGAGCGTGTAGCCGTTGCCGCCGTTGCCCTCGGCGGTGCAGCCGCTGACCCGCACCTGCTGGGTGGCCCGGGACAGGATGAAACCGTCGCCGCCGTTGTCCTTGGCGACCGTGCGCTGCACGAGCGAGCTGGAGACGAACCGGTGCATGACCACCCCGTCCTCCAGGCTGTTCTCCACCGTCGTGTCGCTGATCTCGATCCCCGTCGCGCTGGAGATGAAGATCCCGAAGGCGTTGCCGGTGATGGTCGAGTGGGTGATCGACCCGGAGACGTAGGAGAGTCCGGCGGTCGAGAACCGGGCGTCGGGGGTGGTCAGGGCGCCCGAGGGCATGGCCGTGATGTCACCGCTGGTGGTGTTCTGGTCGTCCCGCCCGTTGTTCTGCGCGCGGGCTCGCTCGCGCGCGGTCTTGCCGTGCACCTGGCCGGTGTCCTCCAGCGAGCCGGTGTTCGGCCGGTCGGTGCCGGTGAGGCTGAGCCCGCCGGTGCGGCCGCTCCAGAAGCCCAGGTTCGCGAGTGTGGTGTGCGTCATCTCGAACTGGCCGCCGATGGTGCGGATGTAGGCGCGGCCGTCCCGGACGTCGGTGTCGGCCTTGTTGGCCTGCGGGTTCCAGCTGGTGATGGTCAACGGCGCCTGGGCGGTGCCCTGCAGGGAGAGTTCGCCGCCGAAGGAGACGATGGAGACGAAGCCGCTGCGGTTGCTGGCCATGCGCAGGGTGAGGCCGCCCGGGTTGGACAGCTTCAGCTTGGCGCCGACGTTGAGGTAGATGTTCTCGGTCAGCAGGTACGAGCCGTCCTTGCGCCGCACGAAGGTCTGCGGGGCGAGTCGCAGCAGGTCGGCGATGGTGTAGGCGTTCCTGCGCTGGGTGAGGACCAGGGTGTAGCCGTTGTCGGTGTCCAGCCGGTACGGCACGGTCCACTTGGTGCTCTGCAGGGGCGCGACCGAGGTGAAGGCCCGTACCTGGTTGAGCCGGTGGTCCTCGTCGGCGACGAGCGCGGCCTGGGTCTCGGCGTCCTCGCCGGCCAGCTTCTGCTTCTTGTCGCCGTCCGCGTCGGCGTGGGCCGTGGCCGAGGCCCCCAGCAGCAGCGTCGCCGCCACCGCGAAGGCACCCAGCGCGGCCACCGCTCCGGTACCGGCCCGGCGCAACCGGCTGCCGGGGCCGTGGTCCGGGCCGGGACCGGGTCTCGTCCTCGTCACGGGATTCGTCAGGAGAGTCGTCAGGAGACGGGGTGCCATGGCCTCAGATCACCTCGGGCTGGAGGGCGGAGTGGTTCTGGCCGTCTCCGGCGGATCCGGAGAGCGTGGCGGCGCTCTGGCCCTCGCCTCCGACACTGGTGCTGCTGCGGGTCAGCCAGCCCTGCTTGTTCATGGTGACGAACGCGTACAGCTTGATCGGCAGCGAGATCATGATGACCACGAGGGCGGTCAGCGGCAGCAGGAGGATCTCCTGCGGGTGCCTGCGCAGGTGCGAGTAGCCGCGGACGGCGCGGCCCAGCAGCAGCCAGATCAGGGCGAGCACGACGCCGCGGGTGCTGAGGTCCAGCCGGCTCGTCAGCAGATAGCCGAGGGCCATGCCCATGGTCACCGGGGTCAGCAGGATCTGCAGCACGGTGATCTTGGTGACCAGCGGGACCCGCCACAGCCAGCCCTTGTACAGCGCGGTCAGGTAGCACCGGTAGGAGTTGCGGCTCCACCGCACCCGCTGCTTCACGAAGGCCCGGAAGGACGACGGGAACATGGAGATCGCGCGTGCGGAGGACTGGTGCACGGTCTTGTAGCCGGAGGCGAGGACCAGCCAGGTCAGCCTGCCGTCGTCGCCCGCCACGCAACGGCGGCCGAGGAAGAACTCGTTCTCCAGGTTGTCCAGCACGGGCAGGACCGCCGCACGGCGGTAGGCTGCGGTACGGCCGGACAGACAGGCCACGGCACCGGCCCGGCCCATGGCCGGAACGTAGTCGTAGTACCGGAGGTTGACCAGCCAGTCGGCGATGCGGCGCCAGACGCTGGTGGTGCGCTGGTAGACGTTCTGCTGGGTGCCCACCCCGCCGACCGCGGGGTCCGCGAACGGCATCTGCACGGCGTCCAGCAGCCCCGCCTCCCAGCGGGTGTCGGAGTCCACCAGGACGAGGACCTCGCTGGTGGCGGCGCGTATGCCGACCCCCAAGGCGGAACGTTTCCCCCTGTGCTCGAAGGCGAGCACCCGGACCCGGGGGTCCTCCACCAGCGACAGCCGGTGCAGTACCTCGTGGTCCTCGACGTCAGGGACGATGATGATCTCGTCGGGATCCTGGGCGAGCCAGGTCTCCAGGCATTCCAGCAGGATCTCCGGGTCTTCGCGGTAGGCCGGGACCACCACGGAGACGCTGGTGCGGAAATCGTTGACGACCGGCTTGGCGAACCGCGAGAGCACCGCCCGGTACAGCCAGAGCGCCCAGACGAACAGTCCGGCAAGCCCCAGCGGCATCAGCTCCCGCCACGAAGTCTCCCCCACAGCCTCGACGATCCACGACCAGACCTGGTCGAAGAACTCGGACAAAGTTGTGCTCTCCCCCCACATGACATGTCCGCCACGGTCCGAAACGAGGCAGAACCGGGCGCTGCTCCAGCGATGCTAGGGGCCCTCAGGTGAACGACAGTCACACGGAACACAAACTTCACCCACGAAGTCTTCACGCCCACCCTGCCCCTGCCGTGACGGCGGGTCATATCCGCCACGGCACGGAGTGGATCCTATGAGGCTGATGTGAAGAGTGTGAACTCGGCCTATAAATGGCGTGTTTCAGCGCGGCAACCACTGAACGTGGGCGGTTTTCAGCCGCCGAGCGCCGCCTGCAGTCGCTCCGGGTCGGTGGTCGGGGCGTCGCAGGTGAAGTTGCGGCACACGTACGCGGCCGCCTCCCCGTCGACCAGCGGCCGCCCCGCGAGCAACGGGAACTCGTCGCTGCCCGGCGTCCCCACGGCCACGACCGCACCGGGGGCGGTCCCCAGAAGCGCCGTGCGGTGCAGGGCCGTGGTGCGGGCGTCGGGCGCCCGAGGTCCCACGACCGCGATCTCGCGCGGCCCGTCGAGCAGCGCCTCGGCCACCGCGAGTCCCCATCCGACGAACCGCGGCACGCGCGGTCCGAGCGTCCCGACGATCCCCAACGCCCTTTCCGCGGCGGTGCGATGGGATTCGGCGCCGGTGTGGGCCGCGTAGCCGAGCAGGGCACCGGCCGCGGCGGTCCAGCCGGAGGGCGTGGCGTTGTCCGTCGGGTCCTGCGGCCGGCGGATCAGTTGCTCGGCGTCGGCGGCGGTGTCGTAGAGGGCGCCGGACTCCGGGTCCTCCCGGTCGGTGAAGCGGGTCAGGACATGGTCGAGGAGGAGTCCGGCGAACTCCAGCCAGACGCCCTCGCCGGTCACGGAGGCGAGGGCGAGGAAGCCCTCGGCGACATCGCCGTAGTCCTCCAGCACGCCCGCGTTGGCGCCGGCCCGGCCGTCCCGGCTGGTGCGGGTGAGTCGCGCGTGGTCGTCGAGATGGAGCCGGACGAGGAGGTCGGCGGCGCCGACGGCGGCCTCGACCAGGTCGGGGCGGTCGAAGTAGGCGCCGGTCTCGGCGAGCGCGGCGACGGCGAGGCCGTTCCAGGCGGCGACCACCTTGTCGTCACGGCCCGGGGCGGGGCGTCCGGCCCGCCCGGCCAGCAGGCGCCGCCTGACGGACTCGATCCGCTCGGCGTCGAACACGCCCTCCTGCTGCGGGAGCTGCAGCACGGACTGCCCCTCCTCGAAGGTGCCCTCCTCGGTGACCCCGAAGTACCGGGCGGCCAGCTCCGCGTCGTCCTCACCGAGGACCTCGCGGAGCTGGGCGGGTGTCCAGACGTAGTACGCGCCCTCGACGTGCCGGCCGCTCCCGTCGTCGCTGTCGGCGTCGAGCGCGGAGGCGAACCCGCCCTCGCCGGTGCGCAGTTCTCGGACCATGAAGTCGGCGGTCTCCAGCGCGACCCGGCGGGCCAGCTCGGAGCCCGTGGCCCGCCACAGGTGCGCGTACACCCGGCACAGCAGGGCGTTGTCGTAGAGCATCTTCTCGAAGTGCGGGACGGTCCAGTCACGGTCGACGGAGTAGCGGGCGAAACCGCCGCCGAGCTGGTCGTAGAGACCGCCGCGGGCCATCCGCTCGCAGGTGTCCACGGCCATCTGCAGCGCGCCTTCGGCTCCGGTCCGGGCATGGTGGCGCAGCAGGAACTCGATGACCATGGACGGCGGGAACTTGGGGGCGCCGCCGAACCCGCCGCGCTGCGGGTCGTACTCACGGGTGAGCCCGAGCAGCGCCTGGGCGAGCTCCTGCTCACCGGGCGGCCGGCCGCCCTGGTGCCCGAGCTCCCGCTGGGCGAGGTCGCGGACGATCTTCCCGGCCACCTCGGTGACCTCGTCGCGCCGGTCGGCCCAGGCGGCCCGGACCCCCTCCAGCACCTGCCGGAAGGAGGGCATGCCGTGGCGGGGGGCGGGCGGGAAGTAGGTGCCGAAGTAGAAGGGTTCGGCCTCGGGGGTGAGAAAGACGGTCATGGGCCAGCCCCCCTGCCCGGTGGCGGCCTGTACGGCCTCCATGTAGACGGCGTCGACGTCCGGCCGCTCCTCACGGTCGACCTTGACGCTGACGAAGTGCTCGTTCATGAAGGCTGCCGTCACCTCGTCCTCAAAGCTTTCCCGAGCGAGAACGTGGCACCAGTGGCAACTTGAGTAGCCGACGCTGAGCAGCACCGGAACTCCCCGGCGTCGCGCCTCCTGGAAGGCCTCCTCCGACCATGGCCACCAGTCGACGGGATTGTCGGCGTGCTGGAGGAGATAGGGGGACGTCTCGTGGGCCAGTCGGTTCGGCATACCTCCATCCTCCCCCACGAGCACCTTCCACGGACTCCCGCTCGCCCCGCGTCGGGTCGCCGCGCAGCCGAGCGCTGCCGTCCCCGCCGTCTCGACCCCGCGACGCCACACAGGCTGAACGATCGAGACGCTTCCAGGTCACCGTGAACGGCAGACGTCACCGGTCTGCCTGTGCGCCGTTTTCCTCGTCCCCCGTCTCCGGAGCCGCGTAGAAGCGCAGGTTCACCCGGCGCGCTCCCTCGGGGACGGCGTCGTCGGGGTGGCTGTGGCGGTCGAGGAGTTCCTGGTAGGCACGGACGAAGGCATGCAGGTCGTCCTTGGTCATCCAGGTGCCGGTGCGCTGCACCTGGGCCCAGCCCTGCGGGCCCCGGTACTCCTCGTGGGCGCGGCGGAAGAGTCTGGTGTCGACCTCGATCTTCAGGAGGGCGAGGTGCTCGGCCGCCGCGTACTCCGCCGGCGTCATCGTGGCCGGGTCGGGCGTGGTGTGACTGAAGGGCAGGCTCCGCCACCAGCGCTCCCGGCCCCCCGACTTCTCCGGGATCTCCTCGATGAGCCGTTGCTCCGCCAGTTTGCGCAGGTGGTAGCTGGTGGTGCCGGAGCTCTCGCCGAGTTCGCGGGCGAGCACGGTGGAGTTCGCCTCGCCGTGCCGGCCGAGGTAGTCGAGGATCCGGCGGCGCAGCGGGTTGCCGAGGGACTTGTAGAGAGCGGTGCGCTCCAGGCCGGTCAGCTCGGCGTGGGTGTCGGACGGGTCCGCCGAGGTGGTGGACGGGTCCGCGGGGGCGGCGGGCGGGTCCGCGGGGGCGGCGGGCTCGGGCTCGCGGGTGGCGGGCGTCCCGGCGGGCGCGGGCACGGGGGCGGTGGGCTCGGGCTCAAGGGTGGCGGGCGTCCCGGCGGGCGCGGTGGGCGTCGGGGCTTCGGCCTGGTGGGGCGTGCCGTCGGTCATGCGGTCACCGTAACCCGCGCACCCTGAGACATCCCCGAGTCTCCCTGACTCTTCCCCGATGTCTGCCGAATTTTCTTTGCAGAAATTTCTCTGCGGTCTAGCGTGAATCGCATGGCAGGGAGCCGTGCGATTCACAGGTTTCCACAGCCACGCATCCGGAACAGCGGGAGGGGAACAGGTGTTGAACCGGTTAACGGCGGTCCGGACCCGAAAGGCGAAGCGGATGAGGCGGCTGAAGCAGTGGGCACTGATCCTTCTCGGGTCGTCCGCCGTGCTGCTGGTGCCGTGGATGGTGGTGCTGGCGCGCACGCTGCCCACCCGGACCGAGGTGCACAACTGGTCACTGGCCTGGATCGGGCTGGACGTCCTGATGGCGGCAGGGTGCGCGGCGACGGCGGTGCTGGGCCTGCGGGGCGACGCCCGAGCCCGTCTCACCGCCTCGGCGACGGCCTCGGTCGCGGTCCTGGACGCATGGTTCGACATAACGACGTCCCCGATGGGCGCGGCCCTCCTGGAAGCACTGGCCAGCGCGGTGGCGGAGGCGGGGCTGGCGGCGGCCTGCGTGTACCTGGCGCTGTCCAAGGGATGGGGCCGGATGGCCGCCCAGCCGGGCCAGGCCCGGTAGAGCGTCGGCCGACGCCGTCACAGCCGCACACCTGCGCGAAAACGGCCCTCCCGCTCCCGGCGGCTTCATGAGGTACCGCCACCGAACCCTCACCGATCGCCTGATCGCCGCCCCCTCGCCATCGTGACCCTTCCCAAGGACACTCGTAGCCAACGGAGTTGCCGCTGGAGGGGGACGGGACATGCGGGACGCCCATCGGGCGGAAGCCGACCGGCTGCTGGTGCGGGCCGTGGAGGAGGAGGTCCGCCGTTCGGGCGGCCGGGTCGACGGACAGGTCCTGCTGTCCCGGGCACGCGACGGGCTGGCGGAGATGGAGCGGACGGCCGCCGAGGAGTACGCGGCCTACACCCGCGCCCTCGACGCGACGGAGGCGGACCGCCCGAGCTTCGGCCGCCGCTACGCCAAGGCGGGCTCCGGAACCGCCCTGCTGGTCGCGGCCGTCGCGGCGGTCGCCGCCACCGTCGCCGACCTCTCGCTGGGCACCGGGGCGGCCACGGCGCTCGGCGCGGGCGTGGCCGCCGGGGTGGCCGGGGCGGCCGCCACGGTCGTCAAGGTCGCCGGTTCCCATCTGCCCGCCGCGCATCACCACGCCGGCGCGGCCGGACAGCCCGGCGGTCCCGAGCAGTTGCGGCTGCAGTGGCTGACCGCGCTGGAGGTCCGGGGCATCCGGCCGTTCCTCGACCAGCAGCGGGTGCTCAGCGCCTCCACGGGGCCGAAGAAGCAGGCTCCCGGGCTGCGCGGCGCGGACAAGAGCGCGGCCGCCCGCAGGCGTACGGTGCTGGAGCAGTCGTTCGGTCAACTACCCACCGTCGACGGCCCGTTCGCCGGACGGCAGCAGGAGCTGGCGCGGATCCGGCAGTGGGCGCAGGCGGCCCGGGCGGCCACCGAGACCCGGCCGACCGTCGTGGTGCTGCACGGGGAGCCCGGCTCCGGCCGCACCGCCCTGGCGGTCCGGGCCACCCACGAGCTGCGGGACCTCTTCCGAGGCGCGGTGGTCGTGGACCTGCGCGGCGACACCCGGGACGAGCCGCCGCTGTCCACCCGGGACGCCCTGCTGCATCTGCTCAACCGGCTGGGCGCGCCGCGCGAGCAACTGCTGTTCCGGGAGCGTTCCTCCGCCGACCAGCAGGTCAAGCGGCTGAGCGAGTTGTACCACCAGCACCTGACGGGTCTCGCGGTGACAATCGTGCTGGACGACGCCTCGGACCCCGAACAGGTGCGCACCCTGGTGCCGGAGCGCTCCGACAGCCTGGTCCTGGTCACCGCCCGGGACCAGCTCGACCTGCCCGCCGACCTGCCGGCCTGGGTGCACCGGCTGCCGGTCACCGCGCTGGACGCGGCCGGCGCGGAGGAACTGCTGGACGCGGCCGCCGAAGACGCGTCGGGGCCGTACGACGCGCAGTCCGCGGACCGGATCAGGGAGTTGTGCGGCGGGCTGCCCCTGGCGCTGCGGGTCGCGGGTTCGTCGCTGGGCTCGCGGTCGCCGCTCCAGCTCGCCACCGACCTGGGTGCCTACGGTCCGGTCGGGCCGGTGGAGCGGGTGCTGTGGCTGCGCTACACCGACCAGTCGGAGACGGTGCGCCGGCTGCTGCGGAGGCTGGCGCTGGCGGGCCGGGCCTCGCTGGGCGCGGCGGCCGCGGCCGCCCTGCTGGGCACGGACGAGGCCGAGGCGACCCGCCACCTGGTCACCCTCGCGCGGGCCGGGTTGATCGACCACGTCCGCGGCAGCCGCTACCGCCTGCACGACCTGGTCCGCTCCTTCGCCCAGGCCCGCCTCCTGGACGAGGAGACCCCCGCCGACCGCACGGCGGCGCAGGAGCGGCTGATCGTGAACTACGCGGAGCTCGCCGACTCCGTGCTGCGCCTGGTCGACGGCAACATGTCGACCCGCTCGGACCGGTTCAGCCCGCACGGCTTCACCTCCCTCGACGACGCGCTGCGCTGGCTGGACGACGAGTCGAGCTTCATCACGGCGGCGCTGCGGCACGCGGAGGGCGTGGACCGGACGGCCGTGCAGAACCTGCTGGGCGCGCTGTGCGACTACTGCCTGCTGCGCGGCGACCTCTACCGGCTCGGTGAGATCAGCGAGCTGGCACAAACGGTCGACGAGGGCCTCCTGGTCCGCTCGGTGCAGTGGCGTACCGGTATCGCGGCCCGGCAGCTGGGCGAGCTGGACAAGGCCCGCACCACCCTCACCTCCGTCGTCGACCTGTACCTGGAGGCGCACCACGACGCCGGTGCGGCCCGCGCCCTGTGCTCGCTCGGCATCACCCTGCACCACCAGGGCAACCTCACCGAGGCGGCGGCCAGACTGCAGGAGGCGCTGGACCTCCAGGCGGCCCCGGAGCTGGCCACCGACCGCGCGTGGACGATGCACGCCCTGGCTGCGGTGCAACGCGACCGCGCCCGGCTGCCGGACGCGCTGGACCTGCTGACCCGCTCGCTCGTCCTGCACCGGGAGGGCGGTTCGGTGCACGGCGAGGCCTGGGCGCACTTCCAGCTCGGCCAGCTGGCGCTGCGCATGGGCGACGTGCCGCGGGCGGAGGAGGAGCTGCGCGCCGCGCTCGACCGCTACGGCCGTACCCGTGACGCCCGTGGCGAGGCCTGGGCGCTGACCCAGCTGGCGCGGGCCCGGCTGGTGGCCGGCGACGCGTCACCGGCGGCCGACGGACTGCGCGCCGCGGCGGCCCGGCACCGCGAGAACGAGGACGCGCGCGGCGAGGCCTGGACGGTGTACTACCTGGGGCTGGCCCTGGAGGAGACCGGCACCCTGGACCAGGCGGTCCGCGAGCTGGAGCGTTCGCGGACGATGTTCTCCCGGATACGGGACGTCTACGGCCTGGCCTGCGCCCGCCACCACTCGGCCCGGGTCACCCGCGACCAGCGGGCCGCACAGACCGGCTCGCTGCGCAACTCGGGCTTCGCCCGCCAGCTCCTGGTCGACGCCCGTGCCGACTTCCAGCGGATCGGCGTGGTGCACGGCGAGGCCTGGACCTGCCTGGAGCTGGCCGTCGTCGACGCCGGCAACACCCGCACCCAGCAGGCCCTCGCCCTGTGCGACGAGGCGGTCACGCTGTTCACGTCGTACGGCGACCGGCGCGGCGAGGACTGGGCCCGCTTCCTGCGCTGCACCCTGCTCCCCTACGCCGCGCCCGGCGGCGTGGAGGTGGGCACCGCCGTCGCCCAGGAGGAGCTGGCCCAGCTCGCCCGCGGCGTCCACCCGCTGCGCGACGGGAAGCTGACCGAGTACGTCACCGCGTACGGGCTGCTCCTGGAGCGCGGGGTGCAGCTGGAGTCGGGCTGGCAGGCCTGGCGGCTGGGCATGATCCCCGGTCGGCACTCCCGCGAGGTGATGGGAGTGCCGGTCCCGGCCAGGACGTGAGCGGCGTGCCGCCGGTCAGCTCTTGTGTTCGGCGGCCGGCGCCTCGGAGTCCGCCCCGTGCTGGGCGGGCTCCTTGAAGTCGACCTTCTGCATGTGCTTCGTCATGGACTTCATCAGGCCCCAGACCGCCAGGGCCATCACCGCGAAGACGATGAATGCGAGGACTCCGGGGGTGACCTTGTTCTCGTCGACCTCCTTGGCGAGGGGGACGAGGTGCGTCAGTGCCAGGCTTGCGCTCATGTCAGGCATTGTCGCGGATGCCCGCAAAGAGGTCGTCCTCGGGGAGGGAGGTATCGACGAGCGACTTCGCCAGCTCGTACTCCTCGGTCGGCCAGACCTCCTTCTGGAGCTCCATCGGCACCTTGAACCAGCCGCCGTCCGGGTCGATCTGCGTGGCGTGCGCGATCAGCGCCTTGTCGCGGATCTCGAAGAAGTCCGCGCACGGGATGTGCGTGGTCAGCGTGCGCTCGGTGCGCTCGAACTCGTTCCACCGCTTCAGCCAGTCCCCGTACGGCGACTCCAGGCCGCGCTCCAGCATGGCGTTGTGCAGCGCCTCGGTGCGCGGGCGGTTGAAGCCCTGGTTGTAGTACAGCTTCTGCGGCTGGAAGACCGGCCCGAACTCGGCCTCGGGGTACTTCTCGGCGTCCGCCGCGCCCTCGAACGCCACCATCGAGATCTTGTGGGTCATGATGTGGTCGGGGTGGGGGTAGCCGCCGTTCTCGTCGTAGGTGGTGATCACCTGCGGGCGGAAGGCGCGGATGCTGCGCACCAGTTCACCGGCCGCCTTGTCGACGTCCTCCAGGGCGAAGCAGCCGTCGGGCAGCGGCGGCAGCGGGTCGCCCTCGGGCAGCCCGGAGTCGACGAAGCCGAGCCACTCCTGCTTGACGCCGAGGATCTCGCGGGCCTCGTCCATCTCCTTCTTGCGTACCTCGTGGATGTGCTCCTCGATGTACTTGTCGCCCTGCAGCTTGGGATTGAGGATGGAGCCGCGTTCTCCGCCCGTGCAGGTCACGACCAGCACGTCCACCCCCTCGGACACGTACTTCGCCATGGTCGCCGCGCCCTTGCTCGACTCGTCGTCGGGGTGGGCGTGGACGGCCATCAGTCGCAGCTGGTCAGTCAAGACTCAATCCTTGGTAAGTCGGCGCCCCGGTGTCATGGGGTGCGATCGGCGGCTTCTATAGTGACCGAATCGGGGGGCGAATAATTCCGGGGTCCGGTTCCCGACGGGTCCGGGGGCGGTTCCTGCCAGGAGGACGATCATGAGTACCGCGAGCACGCGGCTGCCCGAGGGCCGCTACGGCGGCTCCTCGGACGAGCGCGCCGACCGCAGGCTCAAGGTCGCCGGCGCGCTGCTGGGCGCGCTGCTGCTCGTGCTGGTCGGCTACTGGGCCTACCACTACGTCGTGCAGAACAAGATCAGCGCCCAGGTGATCAGCTTCGACGCCTCCGACAGCGCCGTCAAGGTGCGTCTGGAGGTCCACAAGGACGCCGGCGCCTCCGGCTACTGCACGCTGCGCTCCCAGGCGGCGGACGGCTCCGAGGTGGGCCGGGCGGACTTCCGCTTCACCGGTTCGGCCACCGAGATCGACCGGATGGTCACCCTCCGCACCACCGCCCGGGGCACCACGGCGGAGCTGCTCGGCTGCCACGCCGACTGACATCAGCCGGAATACGTAGGCACTGACCTGCGTTGACGTGACTCTGATGGCATATGTCCTCCCCCTTTCGCCGTTGAATTGTTAGGCTCGTGGTTTCGCCCTTCCGTGAAGGAACATGCTTCTGGGTAGGGCGATGCTTTGTATTCCCAGTACCGACGAGGAGCACCTGTGACCCAGACCAGCGAGAACGTCACCTGGCTGACCCAGGAGGCGTACAACCAGCTCAGGGCCGAGCTGGAGTACCTGTCTGGTCCTGCGCGCACGGAGATCGCCGCCAAGATCGCGGCCGCGCGCGAGGAGGGCGACCTGCGCGAGAACGGCGGGTACCACGCGGCCAAGGAGGAGCAGGGCAAGCAGGAGCTCCGTGTGCGCCAGCTGACCCAGCTTCTGGAGAACGCCAAGGTCGGCGAGGCCCCGGCGTCCGCGGACGGTGCCGTCGCGCCCGGCATGGTGGTGACCATCGCCTTCGACGGCGACGAGGACGACACCATGACCTTCCTCCTGGCCTCGCGCGAGTACGCCAGCGCCGACGTGGAGACCTACTCCCCGCAGTCCCCCCTGGGCACCGGGGTGATCGGCCACAAGGTGGGCGAGGACGCGGAGTACGAGCTGCCGAACGGCAAGAAGGCCTCGGTGAAGATCCTGAAGGCCGAGCCCTACTCGGGCTGACCCGGACAGACACCCGCCCCCGGCGTCCGCGGGACGCCGGGGGCTTCTGTCATGCGGGGCCTCAGGCGGCGGCGGAGCGGTACTTGCGGACCGCCAGCGTCCGGAACAACGCGATGATCAGGACCGACCAGATCAGCGAGGCCACGACCGGGTGCTGCATGGGCCACGCGTCGGACGCCTGGAAGCCCGGGGGGAGGTTGCCGAACAGCTCGCGGCTCGCCTGCACGGTGGCGCTGAACGGGTTCCACTCGGCGATGTGGCGCAGGAAGGCCGGCATCTTGTTCGCGTCGACGAATGCGTTCGAGATGAAGGTCAGCGGGAACAGCCAGATCAGTCCGCCCGAGGTCGCCGCTTCGGGGGTGCGCACGGACAGGCCGATGAGCGCGCCGATCCAGGAGAACGCGTACCCGAGCAGGAGCAGCAGCCCGAATCCGGCGAGCACCTTGCCGAGGTTCTCGTGGGTTCGCCAGCCGACGATCAGGGCGACGACCGCCAGGACGACGAGGGTGAGCGCCGTCTGCACCAGGTCGGCGAGGGTGCGCCCGGTCAGGACCGCGCCGCGCGCCATGGGCAGGGAACGGAAGCGGTCGATGAGGCCCTTGTGCATGTCGTCGGCGATGCCCGCACCGGCGCCCGCCGTGGCGAACGTGACGGTCTGGGCGAAGATGCCGGCCATCAGGAACTCGCGGTAGGCCTGGGTGGAGTTGGATCCGCCGACCTGGATCGAGCCGCCGAACACGTAGGTGAACAGCACCACGAACATGATGGGCTGGATGAGCCCGAAGATCAGCATCTCAGGAATCCGGGACATCCGGATCAGGTTTCTCTTCGCCACCACCATCGAGTCGCGGAACGACTGGGTCACGGCGTTGCCGGGGGCGGCCGGCACCCGCGCGGTGTCGCTGACGGCGCTCACTTCACGGTCTCCTTGCGGCTGTCCTTGCGGGAGTTCTTCTTGTTGTCCTGCCCGCCGCTGGTCTCGGGTTTCTCCTCGGCCACATGGCCGGTCAGGGACAGGAAGACGTCGTCGAGGGTGGGGCGGCGCAGGGCGATGTCGTCGATCTCGATGCCCCGGGTGTCCAGCTCGCGGATGACCTCGGCGAGCAGCTTGGCGCCGCCGGTGACGGGCACGGTGAGCTTGCGGGTGTGCTCCTCGACGGTGGTCTCGCCCTTGCCGAAGCCGCCCAGCACCTCGGCGGCGGTCCGTATGTGCGCGCGCTCGTGCACCACGACCTCGACGCGCTCGCCGCCGGTGCGGGCCTTGAGCTCGTCGGACGTGCCCTGGGCGATGACCTTGCCGTGGTCGACGACCGCGATGTCGTGGGCGAGGTGGTCCGCCTCTTCCAGGTACTGGGTGGTGAGCAGCAGGGTCGTACCGCCGGAGACCAGGTCCTTGATGACCTCCCACAGCTGTTGGCGGTTGCGCGGGTCGAGGCCGGTGGTCGGCTCGTCCATGAACATCACCGGTGGGGAGACGACGAGGGCGGCGGCCAGGTCGAGGCGGCGGCGCATGCCCCCGGAGTAGGTCTTGGCGGGGCGGTCGGCGGCGTCGGTGAGGTGGAACTGCTCCAGCAGCTCGACCGCGCGGGCCTTGGCCTGCCTGGCCCGCATCTGGTAGAGCCGGCCGACCATCTGCAGGTTCTCGCGGCCGGTCAGATACTCGTCGACCGCCGCGAACTGGCCGGACAGGCCGATGGAGCGGCGTACCGCGTCCGGCTGCTTGAGCACGTCCAGGCCGGCGACGACGGCCTTGCCGCTGTCGGGGCGGAGCAGGGTGGTCAGGCAGCGGACGGCTGTGGTCTTGCCGGCGCCGTTCGGACCGAGCAGGCCGAGGACCGTGCCTTCGGGTACGTCGAGGTCGACGCCGTCCAAAGCCCTTACGTCACCGAAGGTCTTGACCAGACCTTCGGCATAGATGGCGCCTGGCATATGGGTCTCCACGTCGTCGGTGATGGTGCGCAAAAGGCTAGGTATGCGGCGCTCGGTCCGCCTATGGTTTTCCCCCGGCGCTCGCCGGCGAGCGGGGCGGCGGTGGCCACGTGACACACCATAACGCGATGTATCGCGTTCGTCGACGGATTTTCCCGAACGAGTGAGTGAACAGGCGGTGACCTGGACTTCTAGGTGCTCAACCGCGACGCTCAATCGATGGCGCTCAGTCGATTGCGCCTCAGTCGATGACCGTGTAACCGGCCTCGCGCAGGGAGTCGCCGACCTCCGCGCAGTGGGCGGGGCCCTTGGTCTCCAGGTGGAGTTCGACCTCCGCCTCCGTGAGCCCGAGCCGGGGATCGGTGCGGATGTGGCTCACGTCGAGCACGTTGGCGTCGACCGCGGAGAGCACCCCGAGCAGGGTGGCGAGAGCGCCCGGCCGGTCGGTCAGCCGCAGCCGTACGGCCAGGTAACGGCCCTGCGCGGCCATGCCGTGCCGCAGCACCCGCTGCAGCAGCACCGGATCGACGTTCCCGCCGGACAGCACGGCGACGACCGGTCCGGCGAAGGAGCCGGGCTCGGCCAGCAGCGCCGCGACCGGACTGGCCCCGGCCGGTTCCACCACCATCTTGGCCCGCTCCAGGCACAGCAGCAGCGCGGCGGACAGCTGGTCCTCGCTGACCGTGCGGACCTCGTCCACCAACTCCTCGACGATCGCGAACGGCACGTCACCGGGCCGTCCGACCTTGATGCCGTCGGCCATCGTCGCCGGGTTCGCCACGGTGACCGGGTGCCCGGCGGCCAGCGAGGGCGGATACGCGGCCGCGCCCGACGCCTGGACGCCGACGATCCGCACGTCGGGCCGGACCGTCTTCACCGCGACCGCGATCCCGGCCGCGAGGCCGCCGCCGCCGATACCGACGACGATCGTGCCGACCTCGGGACACTGGTCCAGGATCTCCAGCCCGACCGTGCCCTGGCCGGCGATGACGTCGGGATGGTCGAAGGGGTGGATGAACACCGCGCCCGTCTCGGCCGCGTACTGCTGGGCGGCGGCCAGCGTCTCGTCGACCACCTGGCCGTGCAGCCGGACCTCCGCGCCGTACTCCCGGGTGGCGCTGATCTTGGGCAGCGGGGCGCCGACGGGCATGAACACCGTCGAGTGCACGCCGAGCAGCGAGGAGGCCAGCGCCACACCCTGCGCGTGGTTGCCGGCGCTCGCGGCCACGACTCCGGCGGCGCGCTCCTCGGGCAGCAGCCCGGCGATCCGGACGTAGGCACCGCGCAGCTTGAACGAGCCGGTCCGCTGGAGGTTCTCGCACTTGAGGTGGACCGGCGAGCCGACCAGCTGGGACAGGTGCCTGCTGCCCTCCATCGCGGTCACCCGAGCCACGTCCGTGAGCATCTTCTGGGCGCCGCGCACGTCGTCGAGGGTGACGTGGCGCAAGGAGTCAGCCGTGCTGTAGCTCATGACTCAAGTCTCGCAGTTCACAGGCCGAAGACGCGGGTGTGACCAACCTCCGAGACCGGTTTGGGCAGCGCCGGTACGGCTCGCCCCCTGTCCGCGTACTCTGTCCCCCACCACAGCACTCTTCATGAAGTGAGCCCCCGGCCATGCCCACAACACCTGGAATGTCGATGGACATGACGACCGTCGGTGACAGCGGTCTCCTCGACACGCTGCAGCACGAGGTGGCGGTGTTCGCCCGCCGTGCCGAACAGACCCGGCTCGGCGGCGTCGGCCAGGTGCGCAACTCCATGGACCGCGCCGCCTACCTGCTGCTGAACCGCCTCGACAAGGAAGGCCCCATGGGGGTCAAGGCACTCGCCGCGAGCATGGGGATCGACTCGTCCACGGTCACCCGGCAGGTGGCTCCGCTGGTCGACACCGGGCTCGTCAAGCGCACCTCGCACCCCGAGGACGGCCGGGCCGTGGTGCTCCAGCTGTCCCCGCGCGGGCTGTCGCGGCTGGAGGAAGTGCGGTCGTCGCGGCGCCAGCTGATGGCGGAGCTGACGCAGGACTGGCAGCCGGAGGAGCGCGAGACGTTCTGCGCGCTGCTCACCCGTTTCAACAGCGCGCTGTCCGCGCGGATGGCCGTACCGCCGGGCGCGGACACCGCACCGGCCACCTGAGAACCCGGGCCGGGACTCCTCGGCCCGCCGCGCACGACGGCAGGCGCAGGCGTGTGTGCCGCGCGGCTCTTGACCGTGGGCCCGCCCCTGGCCTCATATGAGACCGGGCCCCCGTGTCCGGGGCCCCGCGGTCGGGGAGGCACGGTGCGTGATCGGCAGGCGCTGCGGGACGCCCGCCGGGCCCGGGAGTTCGAGGCGTTCGTCGCGGGCGCGGCTGGACGGCTGCTGCATGCCGCCACCCTGCTGACCGCCGAGGCGCCGGACGACAACCCCCGTGCCCGACGGCTGTTGAGCCTCGCGCTCGCGCACACGTACGCGTGCTGGGACCGGCTGCGCGGCGAGGACCCGTACGACCGGGCCCGTCAGCACCTGGCTCTCCGCTTCGCGAACTCCGCGTGGCACCAGTACGGCGGCCCGCTCAGCCGCACGCGGCCGCACCCCGGAGCCGCCCTCGCCGTCCTCACTCCCCAGGAGCGTCTGATCCTGGTGCTGCGGCTGTACGAGGGGGTCGCCGAGGAGCAGACGGCGGCGCTGCTCGGCATGCCCGCGGAGCGCGTGCACGCCGTGTGCGAACGGGCGACGGCGACCGTGCTGCATCCGCCGCGGAAGACGGCGACCGCGCTGCTGGGAGCGAAGGTGGCTCCGTCGTGAACCGTCTCGAACGCGAGGCCGCCGTCCGGCGGATCATGGACCGGACGCCGCCCGCGGTGCCGCCCGACCTCTACGGCGAGGTGGTGCGCCGGGGCGGCCGGATGCTGCGGCGCAGACGGCGGGGCCGCCGCCTGTGGTGGCTGCTGCTGTGCGCGGCGGCGGTGGCGTTCACCGTCTGGGCGGCGACAGCGCACCCGTGGGTGGAGCCGCCGTCCACGACGACTCCGCCCGTCGTCGGCTGGTGAAACGCTCAGCCGAGGGCCTGCTGGAGGTCTTCCAGCAGGTCGTCGACGTTCTCGATGCCCACGGACAGGCGCACCAGGTCGGCGGGCACCTCCAGGGCGGAGCCGGCCGCGGACGCGTGGGTCATGCGCCCCGGGTGCTCGATCAGGGACTCGACGCCGCCCAGCGACTCGCCGAGCGTGAACACCTTGGCGCGGTCGCAGACCGCGACGGCCGCCTCCTCGCCGCCCTCGACCTGGAAGGACACCATGCCGCCGAAGGCCTTCATCTGCTTGGCGGCGGTCTCGTGCCCCGGGTGCTCGGGCAGGCCCGGGTACAGGACGCGCGTCACGCGCGCGTGCCGGCTCAGCATGTCGGCGATCCTGGTGGCGTTCTCGCTGTGCCGGTCCATGCGCACCGCGAGCGTCTTGGTGCCGCGCAGCACCAGCCACGAGTCGAAGGGGCCCGCGACCGCGCCCATGGCGTTCTGGTGGTAGGCGAGCTCCTCGCCGAGCGTCTGGTCCGACACGATCAGCGCGCCGCCGACCACGTCCGAGTGACCGCCCATGTACTTCGTCAGGGAGTGCACGACGACGTCCGCACCGAGCGCGAGCGGCTGCTGGAGGTAGGGCGTGGCGAAGGTGTTGTCGACGACGAGCCGGGCGCCCGCGTCGTGCGCGACCTGGGCTACGGCGGCGATGTCGGTGATGCCGAGCAGCGGGTTGGAGGGAGTCTCCACCCAGACCGCCTTGGTCCGCGGGGTGATCGCGGCCCGCACGGCCGACGGGTCGCTGGTGTCGGCGACCGACCACTCCACTCCCCACCGGGAGACGACCTTCGCGAACAGCCGGAACGTGCCGCCGTAGGCGTCGTTCGGGATGACCACGTGGTCTCCGGGGCTGAGCAGCGTGCGCAGCAGGGCGTCCTCGGCCGCCAGCCCTGACGCGAACGCGAGCCCGCGCCGGCCGCCCTCGAGGGCGGCGAGGTTCTCCTCCAGGGCGGTCCTGGTGGGGTTGGCGCTGCGGCTGTACTCGTAGCCGCCGCGCAGGCCGCCGACGCCGTCCTGCTTGTAGGTCGAGACCTGGTAGATCGGCGGTACGACCGCACCGGTGAGGGGGTCCGCCGTGTTGCCCGCGTGGATGGCGAGCGTCTCGAAGTGCTGACTGATGTGGTGCCTGTCGCTCATGGTGGACGAGCCTAGTGCTCCGCGGGCCGAGGCGCGTCGTCCACAGCCCGGGGCGGCGGTTGTCCACAGGTCAGGACACCGGTTGGCCAATTGTCGGCGCCGTCTGGTTCGCTTGACGCATGGCGATTCTCTGGGCCCTGATGGCGGCGCTCCTGCTGAGCTTCGCGCTGCTCCCCGTCCTGCGGCGGCGGCGCGGCATGATCGAGCAGGTCCACCCGAGCCACCCGGACGCCGCCGACCCGGCGGACTACGGTTTCGTGCGCGAGGAGGACCTGGACATCCGCATGCCCGGCCCCGACCAGGACCTGCTGGACGTCCTGGACGTGGTGCAGCGGACCCAGGACTACCGCGCGGCCTCGCAGCTGCTCGCGGGCACGGAGATCACCGGTGAGCTGCGCTGGCAGCGCGTTCAGGCGTTCGCCGGCGCGGCGGCGCTGGAGCTCAAGGAGCGGCCGGGCGGGGTCAGCGAGACGCCGGGCGGGCAGTGGCTGCGGGTCTGGCGGGCCGAGCAGCCCAAGGACGCCGGCGGTGCGGCCGTGCACGCGGAGTTCCTGGTGCAGCAGGCGTGGCGGACGTCGACGCCCGGCACCGACGACTTCCGGATCATCATGGAGGAGGCCAGGGACGCCTGCGGGCAGGCGGCACTGCTCTCTCCCGGGGACCCGGTGCCGTACATCATCGAGCTGTCGGTGGCGCGTGGGCTGAACTACCCGCGGCCGGAGTTCGAGCAGCTGTGGCTGAGGATCCTGGACCGCGCACCGGCGCACATGGGAGCGCACCTGGCGGCGCTGCACTACTGGTGCGAGAAGTGGCACGGTTCGCGCGAGCTGGCGTACTCCTTCGCCGAGGCCGCCGCCGCCCGCGCCCCGCGGGGCTCGCTGCTGGCCGCGATGCCGCTGTTCGCGGTCTTCGAGCACCTGCCCGAGGTGAACCTGGTGGCGAGCTTCTACCAGAGCGAGGTCGTCACCAAGGCCGTCCACGGCGCCCTGCACGCGGTGCACTCGGCCCGCGAGGACGACCCGATGCTCGCGCACGTCCGGCATCTGCTGGTCTTCTTCCTGGTGCGGGCGGAGCGCTGGGCGGAGGCCATGGGCGAGCTGATACACGTGGACGGGCACGTGGGAGCCCTGCCCTGGACGCTGTCGGCGAACCCGGCCGCCGAGTTCGCCCTCTACCGCGCGCTGGCGGTGGCGGGCTACGAGGCGAACGGGGGCAGCCCGGCGACGCTGCACAGCTGAGGAAGCGCATCTGAGGGGCACAGCTGAGGGGCGCAGCTGAGGAGAGACCGGCAGGGGGCGGTCCTCGCCCATGACCGCGACATCACTGATCCGCGCCGGAGCGGCGCGGGACGCGCGTCGTGCCGGACGCCCGACCGGGGTTGGGCGTCCGGCGTGCCGCCGGTGGGCGGGCGGAGGTGTCTGCCCCCGCCCGCCGGGTTGTCAGGGAGCGTCGACGAGGCCGTACTTCGGCACGGTCACCGTGCGGGCGCCCGGCGTGCCGCCGAGGACGACCTTGCGGTAGGTGACGTTGTTGGCCGTGCTCTGCTCCTTGAGCCGGTTGTCGGGGTTGGCGATGACCTGGATGTAGTAGGTGCCGTTCGGCAGGTCCGTGACGTCGAAGGACTGACCGGGCCGGTACTGGCTGTAGGTGTCGCCGTTGCCGACGTCGAGCACCTCGCGCACCGAGACGGCGGTCTCCTCACCGCAGGCGGTGGCGAGGTCGGTGTTGTACGGGTGCCAGTTGGCGTTCTTCACCGTGTAGTCGATGGCGTCGGTGTTGGCCAGGCAGAACGCCTCCTTGCCGCTGCGGACGATCTCCTTCTTGTCCGCGCCGAGCAGCCGGTAGCTGGCGAAGTCGCTGAAGTGCCAGTGCTGGTGGCCCTCCCGCGGGTCCCACTCCATGGTGCCGGTGGGCGTGTACCCGACCTGCTTGCCCTTGGCGTCGTAGAAGTACTGGTACGCGTCCATCTTCTCCGCGCCGGGCTTGCGGAACCCGTCCACCACGAGGGGCGACGGGCCGCCGTTCCAGACGGTGGCGCTGAAGGCGAGGTAGTCCTTGCCGGCGGCGGCACCCGCTCCGCCCTCGTCCCCGTCGGTGATCGCGATGCCGTATGCGGGGAGGGCGCGCAGGTCGGGCTTGGGCATGTCGGCGACGACGGCGGCCTTGCCGACCGGGCGGGCGGCGGCCGGCTTCAGGTTCTTCGACGCGCTCTTCTGCGCGCGCTTGGCACCGGCCAGGCCCTGGCCCCCGCCGGAGTCCTGCTGACGGACCGTCACCTTGATGGTCTGCGTCGTGTCCGGGATTCCGAACAGGTCGCGGTACTTCTTCGCCACCGACACCTTCGCGGTGTAGACGCCGGCCGGCAGGTCGACCGCGTCGGTCCCACGGAAGCCCTGGGACGTGGCTGCCGCCCAGCCCTTCTCGACACCCCACACCCCGCCGAGCGCGAACGGGTTGTCGGCGCAGCCGTCGGGGTAGTTCGAGGTGGCCGGAGCGTCCGGCCGGAGCCGGCCCGCCCGGTTGTTCGGGCAGAACGACTGCGTCGTGTCGACCTTCTTCGCGCCCGACTCGTCGCTGATGCTGACCTTGAGGAAGCCCGGCAGGCCCGAGAAGTCCTTCACCAGGCCCTTCGGCAGGGTCCTGGTCACCGTCCGGCCACCGGAGTGGATCACCTGCGAGGCGACGACAGGGTCGTTGTAGGACTTGCGCGTCACCCGCAGCTCGAACGGTCCCCCGTCGACCGTGAGGTAGGTGCCGAGGTCCAGGTAGACCCCGGGCTCGCCCGGCCATCGGTCGACGGTCACCGAGGGGGTGGCGGCGATCAGGGCGAGCTTCGGCGTGCCCGCCGGCGTCGCCGCTCCCGCGCCGGGCGCGGCGAGGGTTCCGGCGGCGCCGACGGTGAGAGCGGCAGCGGCGATGACCGCCGAACGCCTCAAGGCAAGGGGGTGGTGTCTGGTCATGGGTGCTCTTTCTGCGTCTGGTCGGGACGAGTCGTGCACGTCTTGCCGGCACGGGAGAAGGTGCTTGTGTGCCATCTGTGAAAAGGGTAAGAAGCCGACTCAGGTTGCCTCACAACCGAAACTCGCCCTGAAAATCGGCCCGTTGCCACCACCGACTCGATGCTCGACACCCCGCCTGCCCCTCAGCCGGGGACCCCGGGCAGACACCGCTGCCGACTGTGCCCCCACCCAAAAACCACTGGCCGTCCGCGCGAACCGACCCGACCCTGTACCTCATGGAACGACCCCCACACGAGATCCGCGCGACCTATGGACCGTCCACCATCACCGTCTACCAGGCCTACTCCCCCCAACTGGGCCTGCCCGCTGCCCGTGAGGGGCGTTTCCCCACCACGTGGAAGCGGGACAGGATGACATGGATCAAGCCGTCGTTCCTGTGGATGATGTACCGCTGCGGCTGGGGTGCCAAGGAGGGGCAGGAGACCGTGCTGGCTGTCGAGATCAGCCGGGACGGCTTCGAGTGGGCGCTGCGCAACGCGTGTCTGTCGAGCTACGTCCGCGGAGTGCATCCTGACCGGGCTGCCTGGCAACGTCAGTTGAAGCGGGCGCCCGCTCGCGTGCAGTGGGACCCCGAGCGCGATCTGCACCTGCAGCCCCTGCCGTACCGCTCTCTGCAGCTCGGCCTTTCCGGTGAGGCCACGCGGCGATACGCGGACGAGTGGACGGTCACCATCCGCGACGTGACTCCGCTCGCCCACGAGATCCACGCCCTCGTCGCGGTGGGTGACTTGGCCTCCGCGACCCGGCTGCTGCCACAGGAACGCCCGTATCCCGCAGACGACGAGTTGCTCGACGGTCCCCTGCGCGTTCCTCACCCTGCCGTCGGCACGGGCCAGGGCGCGGTCGGCCAGGTCCGGTGGTGCTGACGGAGTGAGCGGCCCGGAGCGGGGCGCCGTCACCATGCGCCCCTGCGGCACGGGTCGGCGAGCGCGCGCCCGCTCGTCCGTGTGCGGTGGGACCCCGGGCGGGTACCGCATCGGTGCCCCGGTCGGGTGTCAGTCGGCGTGGGTGAGCGGGGCGGAGGCGGTGTCGAGGGCGTCGAGCACCGCGTCGGCGTTCTGTCTGGCCCACTCGGTCAGCGTGTGGATCGGATCGATCAACGTGGCCCCCAGCGAGGTGAGTTCGTACTCGACGCGGGGCGGTGCCTCGGCGTAGGCGTGGCGGCGGATGAGGCCGTGGGCCTGGAGCCGTCGGAGGGTCTGGGTGAGCATCTTGCGGGAGATGCCGCCGATCAGCTCGACCAGCTCGCCGTGGCGGACCGGGCCCTCGCTGAGGCCGTAGAGCACGACCACCGTCCACTTGTCGGCGATGAGTTCGACCGCCAGACGGGCCGGGCAGTCGGCGAGGAAGGGATCTCCGGGGCGGAAGCCGCTCATGGCGGTCACGGTACCCGCGCCGGAGGTACCCGGAGGTTCCTGTCGGAAACCTAGCGTGGCTGCTCCCGTACTTTTCCGATCAAGGAGAGTCATGCGAGTCATCACCCAGCGGACGCTCGGCGGTCCCGACGTGCTCACCGTCGTGGACGCCCCCGAGCCCCGGCCCCTGCCGAGCGAGGTCCTCGTCCGCGTCAGGGCGATCGGCCTGAACCCGCTGGAGGCGCGCCTGCGGGCCGGCGAGTTCCCGTTGATCGGCCGGCCGCCGTTCGTCCTCGGCTGGGACATCAGCGGCGTCGTCGAGGAGGTGTCGCAGACGTGGCGGTTCAGGCCCGGCGACGAGGTGTTCGGGATGCCGCTGTTCCCGCGGGCGGCGAACGGGTACGCCGAGGCCGTGGCGGCGCCGGCGCTGCACCTGGTGCGCAAGCCGGCGGCGCTCTCGCACGTCGAGGCGGCGGCGCTGCCCGTCGTCGGGCTGACGGCCTGGCAGGGCCTCGTCGACCTCGGCGGCGTGCGCAAGGGCGACCGTGTCCTGGTCCACGGCGGTGGCGGCGGGGTCGGCCATGTCGCGATCCAGATCGCGAAAGCGCTCGGCGCCCATGTGATCACGACCGCCGGCCGGGACAAGCGGACGTTCGTCCAGGGCCTCGGCGCCGACGAGGTGGTCGACCACACGGCGGTCGACTTCACCGAGGCGGTCCGCGACGTCGACCTCGTGCTCGACACGATCGGCGGCGACACCGTCGAGCGTTCGCTCGACGTGCTCCGACCGGGCGGTCACCTGGTGACGGCGGTCGCGGAGGAGGACTCCCGGCTCATCGCCAGGTACGAGGCGGCCGGCCTGCGCTTCAGCGGCATCGCGGTCGACCCCGACCCGGTCGGCCTGCGCGGCCTCGTCGACCTCGTCGAGCAGGGCAGGCTCCGGGTCCATGTGGAGGAGACGTTCCCGTTCGAGCGCGTCGCCGACGCGCACCGGCGGCTCGACGGCGGTCATCTCCGGGGCAAGCTCGTCCTCACCGTCTGATCCCCGCGACCGTCTGATCCCGGCGCGGGACCTCATGGCAGCGAGGTTCAGGTTCGCCACGAAACATGCCGTACGAGACAATGGGACCTCCGCGCGGGGTGAGGTGGTGGCGATGCCCGCTTGGCATCTGCGTGACTATCGCGAGGACGATCTCGACCAGGCCATCCAGATCTGGGACCAGAGCCGCGAGGCCGACGAACGCCGGGTGTTCCCGGTCTCCGAGGTGATGGCCGCGGCGAAGGCCGGCCAGACGGCGGTGGTCGCGGTGGTCGGCGACCAGCTGGTGGGCATGGCCGTGGCACAGGCTCACGACAGGCGGGGCTGGATCCTGCTGGTGGCACTCGCCTCACGATGGCGCGAGCGCGGGATCGGCAGCGCACTCCTCGCCGAGCTGGAGCGGCGCCTGCGGGCACTGGGGGTGCGCCACATCAGCGCCCTGCTGCCGGCCGGTGCCGCCGGGACGAAGGCCCTGGAGAACTCCGGTTACCAGTCCCGCGCCGACCTGACCTACTACGAGAAGCTGGAACCGCCCGGAGCCGCCCACGCCGACGTCCTCGCCGCGCTGGGCGGCCGCCTGCTGCCCGACGGGCTCTGGGACGCCATGGCCGGCATGGAGCGGGAGAAGGAACTCGTCGAACGACGGGTCGTACTGCCGCTGACCGAACCGGCGCTGGCGGACCGCTACGGCGTCGCCCCGCCCAAGTCGATCATCCTGTTCGGCCCGCCCGGCACCGGAAAGACCAGTTTCGCCAAGGCGGTGGCGTCGCGGCTCGGCTGGCCGTTCGTGGAACTCTTCCCCTCGCGGCTCGCGGCCGACACGAGCGAGGGGCTGGCCGCGGCGCTGCGCGAGGCCTTCGCGGACCTGGCGGAACTGGACTCGGTACTGCTCTTCATCGACGAGGTCGAGGAGATCGCCGGTGTGCGCTCCGGGAAGGCGGTCGATCCCGGGCACGGAGTGACCAACGAACTGCTCAAGCTCATCCCCGTCTTCCGCGAGCACGACGCGCGGCTGCTGGCCTGTGCCACCAACTCGGTGCGCTCCCTGGACGCGGCGTTCCTGCGGCCGGGCCGGTTCGACTACGTCATCCCCATCGGGCCGCCGGACCGCACCGCCCGCGCGGCGATCTGGGCCCGCTATCTCAGGGGTGCGGCGGACTCGGTGGATCTCGGCCGACTGGTCGAGGCCAGCGAGCTGTTCACCCCCGCCGACATCGAGTTCGCCGCCCGCAAGGGTGCCCAGACGGCGTTCGAGCACGAGGTCGCGCACCGGCAGGGGCGGGCGGCCACCACCGAGGACTACATGACCGCCATCGGTGACACCCGGCCGACCCTGACCCCGCACACGATCGAGGAGTTCACCGAGGACATCGGCACGTACAGCCGTCTGTGACCCCGTGGCGTCCCCTGCTCAGGCTCGTGGCGGGCGCCCCTGCCCGTCGTCCGCGACCGCGTAGCCGGGCACGGACGGCCAGCGGACCGTCAGGACCACCGAGTCCTCCTCCGCGTGCCAGGAGTGGTCGACTCCGCGGCCCCACACGACGTAGTCGCCCTGTTCCGCCAGCAGGACGCTCCGGCCGGGGAGTTCGACGCGGAAACGGCCGCTGACGAGGAGCAGGAGGGCGGTGCGTTCCTCGCCCCGCACCCACTGCGGCCGCTCGTCGCCACGGGGGTGGACGCCCCACTTGATCTCCACGGCCTCGCTGTGCCGCGGATCGCCGGGGTCCTTGAAGTGCCCGAGCAGCCATCCCCGGTCCAGGGGGGCGTCCTGGCCCGCGTTGCCCACGTACACGTTGTCGTTCACGTGGTCGTTCACGCTGTCGTTCACCGGGTGGCACGCTGCTTCCGGACGGCCTGCATGAGGTCCTCCATGGCGGTCCGGGTCGCGCGGTCGCTCCCGTCGTCGATCGCTTCGAGAGCGGCGGCCGCGGCCTCGCGGACCTCGTGGGGAAGGCCGTCGGCGGCCGTGAGGCGGTAGGCGGCCCTGCGGCGCGCCACGCGTTCGGCGGCGTCCACCGCGTCCGGGCCGGACAGCGGGAAGACGGCGGCCCGGTACGCCGATATCCCGAGCACCATCATGTCCGCGATCCCGTCGGCGTACCCGAGTTCGGCGGCCTTTCCCTGACCGTCGTGCAGGGCCGCCATGATCCGGCGGCGGGACAGGACCGTGCCGACGGCGCCGCCGCCCGCCAGGGACAACGCGCAGGTCACCGCGAGGAACGGGCCGTCCCACGCGTAGCCGGTGAAGCCTCCGAGAACCGCGAGGACGACGGTCCAGGCGGCCGCTGTCCGGGCACTGATCTGCTCGGGTGTGGTGTCCATGACCGCAGTGTCCCAGCAGGCACCGCCGGTGTCCGCGCCGGGTCACACCCCGGCCCACCACCGAACCGCAGCGCTGTGCAGCAACGGCCCGCCACCAAGCCGCGGCCCTGTGCGAGCACCGGCCCACTTCCGACCGGCGACTCGCCGCCCCGCCACGGCCCGTTCCCCCGCCGCGCCTCGTTCGCCGGCCCGTCTCGCGGTCAGCAGCCCTGGGCGCGGCGTGGTCAGCCCTGGGTGCGGCGTGGTCAGCCCTGGGTGCGGCGTGGTCAGCCCTGGGCGCGGCGTGGTCAGCCCTGGGTGCGGGCGGGCAGCTTCCAGCCCGGGCGGGGGAAGTGGCAGGTGTAGCCGTCCGGGTAGCGCTCCAGGTAGTCCTGGTGCTCGGGCTCGGCCTCCCAGAAGGGGCCGACCGGCTCCACCTCGGTGACGACCTTGCCCGGCCACAGCCCGGAGGCGTCCACGTCCGCGATGGTGTCCTCGGCGATCCGCTTCTGCTCGTCGTCCACGTAGTAGATCGCCGAGCGGTAGCTGAGACCGATGTCGTTGCCCTGGCGGTTCCTGGTGCTCGGGTCGTGGATCTGGAAGAAGAACTCCAGGAGAGCGCGGTAGTCGGTCCGCTCCGGGTCGAAGAGGATCTCGATGGCCTCCGCGTGCGTGCCGTGGTTGCGGTACGTCGCGTTCGGCACGTCACCCCCGGTGTATCCCACCCGGGTCGCCGTCACCCCGGGGAGCCGGCGGATCAGGTCCTGCATCCCCCAGAAACACCCGCCCGCCAGCACGGCCCTCTGCGTCTGCGCGGTCATCGCGGCCCCTCCAATACTCGTCGGCCCGTACGTCCGGGCTGGTCACGCGGGCTGTCCGGCCCGCACACCTACTCAACGCGTCCGGGTTCCCCACGATTCCGGGCGGCCCGCCCGGGGGGCCGCGCCGGGGCCGCCGCGGCGGCGCCGTCCGGATATTCGGTTGCCCCGGGCCGCCCCCACCGGCTCAATGGCGTACATGGCCGACATCCATGGCTCGTACGACGAGCTGTTCACCGCCGTGCCCACCGCACTCGCCGCGCTGATCGACGACGGCGACGTGGGAGGCGCCGTGGCCGTCTTCGTGGACGGAGAGCCCGTGGTGGACGTGTGGGCGGGGTTCGCCGACGCCGGACGGACCCGGGCGTGGGAGCGGGACACGATCGTCAACGTGTTCTCCGTGACCAAGACGATGACCGCACTCTGCGCGCTCGTCCTGATCGACCGGGGCAGGCTGGATCCGGACGCGCCGGTGGCCCGGTACTGGCCCGAGTTCGCCGCGGCCGGCAAGCGGGACGTGCGGGTGCGGCACCTGCTGTCGCACACCGCCGGGCTGCCTGACTGGGACGGGCCGGTCGAGGAGCTGTACGACTGGACGGCCGCCACGACCCGGCTCGCCGGGCAGGCCCCGCAGTGGGAGCCCGGGACCGCGGCCGGCTACCACTCGCTCACCCAGGGGTTCCTGGTCGGCGAGGTGCTGCGCCGGATCACCGGGCGGAGCGTGGGCGAGTTCTTCGCCGCCGAGGTGGCCGGGCCGCTGGGCGCGGACTTCCAGCTCGGGCTCGGCCCCGAGGACGACTCACGGGTGGCGCTGACGGTGCCGCCGCCGGGCCTGGACGAGGACTACGCGGCCAGCGCGCCGGGCCGCGAGGCGCCCCCCACCACGGCCACCGCCCTCCGCGTCCGGGACGGCAACAGCATCGCCTGGCGGCGCGCGCAGATCCCCGCGGCGAGCGGCTACGGCAACGCCCGCTCGGTCGCCCTCGTCCAGTCACTGCTCGCCTGCGGCGGAACCGTCGGCGGGGTGCGGGTGCTGTCCCCGGAGGGGTGCGAGCGGGCCCGGCAGGTGCAGTTCGCGGGCGAGGACCGCGTCCTCGGCATGCAGGCCCGCTACGGCCTCGGCTACGGCCTGTTCGGCAGCGCCCTCGGCTGGGGCGGCTGGGGCGGCGCGCTCGTCTGGATCGACCCCGACGAACGGCTGGCGATGGCGTACGTGACGAACCAGATGCGCGAGCCGGCCGCCGACAACCGGGGCATCGAGCTGGTCATGGCCGCCCAGGACGGCGTCAAGGGGCTGCGGGCGACATGAGCGGTGGGATCTCTCTCGTCGGCGGGGGCTGGGCCGCGCCCGAGGTCTACGGGCCGCTGCTGCGGGCCTCCGGCGGCGGCCGGATCGGCTGCGTGATCGTCGACGAGGGGGACGGCGCGGAGCAGTTCGCGCGGTACGCCGGGGCGTTGCGGGCGGCCGGGGCGTGTGTGCCGGTGCCGCTGCTGGTGCCGCTCGGCGGCCGGTTCGAGCCGGACGACCTGCTGAAGGACGACCCGTCGGGCGACGGTCCGGCCGGGCTGCTGGTCTGCGGTGGGCTGACGCCCGCGTACCAGGAGGCGTTCGCCGGGTGTGCGGAGCGGCTGACCGGGCTGCTCGCCGAGCGCGGCATCCCGTACGCCGGTTTCTCCGCCGGTGCCGCGCTCGCCGCCCGGCAAGCCGTGGTCGGCGGCTGGCTGGCGGACGGTGTCCCGGTCTGCCCGCCGGACACGGCCGAGGACCTCGACGAGGTCGAGGTACGGCCGGGCCTGGGGCTGGTCCCCTTCGCGGTGGACGCGCACGCGGCCCAGTGGGGCACGCTGGGCCGGCTGGTCGCGGCCGTGGCGCGCGGGTCGGTGCCGTACGGCGTGGCGATCGACGAGAACACCGTGCTGGAGGTGGCGGCCGGGCGGGGCCGGGTCGGCGGGCGCGGGCGGGTCCACGTGGTACGCCCGACGGACGGCGGCCACGCGCGTACCGGTGGCGGGACGGGTGCGGTCGTACGCTCGTACGCGCCCGGTGAGCCCGTCCCGCTGGGCGGCCCGCTCGGCGGGTGAGGTGCGCGGGTGCCGCGCCCCGCAGGGGGCGCGGGGAACGGCGTGCTCAGTCCCCCGCCGGGCCGCAGTGGCCGGTGACGGT
Organism: Streptomyces sp. NPDC051987; assembly: GCF_040680735.1. NCBI lineage: Bacteria > Bacillati > Actinomycetota > Actinomycetes > Kitasatosporales > Streptomycetaceae > Streptomyces > Streptomyces sp. NPDC051987. The sequence goes on from NZ_JBFAXI010000013.1 coordinate 86,905, forward strand.
CGGCCCGGTGGCCGTGGGGCCGCCGACCTGCCCGGTCGGCGGCCCCTGTCCGCCGTGTCGGCGCGGCGGGCGGCGGTGCGTCAGATCGTCGCCGTGTCGATCACGAAGCGGTAGCGGACGTCGCTGTTCACGACCCGTTCGTACGCCTCGTTGACCTGGTCGGCGCTGATCAGCTCGATCTCGGCGCCCAGGTTGTGCTCGGCGCAGAAGTCGAGCATCTCCTGGGTCTCCGGGATGCCGCCGATGCCGGAGCTGCTGAGGCTGCGCCGGTTGCCGAACACGGAGGAGAGCAGGATGTGCACCGGCTCCTCGGGGACGCCGACGTTCACCATGGCGCCGTCGGTCTTCAGCAGCGACAGGTACGCGTCGAAGTCGATCGGCGCGGACACCGTGTTGAGGATGATGTCGAAGGTGCCCTTGAGGTCCTCGAAGGTCTTCGGGTCGCTGGTCGCGTAGTAGTGCGTGGCGCCCAGCTTCAGGCCGTCGTCCTTCTTGCGCAGCGACTGGGAGAGCACGGTGACCTCGGCCCCCAGGGCGGCGGCGATCTTCACGCCCATGTGGCCCAGGCCGCCAAGGCCGACGACCGCGACCTTCTTGCCGGGACCGGCGTTCCAGTGCTTCAGCGGCGAGTACGTGGTGATGCCGGCGCACAGGAGGGGGGCGGCGACGTCGAGCGCGAGGCCGTCCGGGATGCGGACGACGTAGTTCTCGTCGACGACGATCTTCTGGGCGTAGCCGCCGTAGGTGGGCCGGCCGTCCTTGCCGACGCCGTTGTACGTCCAGGTGGGGCCGCCGCCGGTGCAGTACTGCTGGAGGCCGGCCCTGCAGTTGTCGCACTCGCGGCAGGAGTCGACCATGCAGCCGACGCCCACCCGGTCGCCCACCGCGTACTTGGTGACACCGGGGCCGACCTCCGACACGACGCCCGCGATCTCGTGACCGGGCACCATCGGGAAGATCGCCGTGCCCCAGCCCTCGCGGGCCTGGTGGATGTCGGAGTGGCAGATACCGGCGAACTCGATGTCGATGAGGACATCGAACTCGCCGACCGCGCGCCGCTCGATGGTGGTCCGCTCCAGCGGGGCCTTGGCGGCGGGCGCGGCGTAAGCAGCAACAGTGGTCATGAGGGGGGATCTCCTAGGGCTGTCCTTCGCGTCCGGCTTCTTCTTCCCTCCGGGCGCTTCTCCAGGCTCCTCCACGCTACGTCGGTCACCCAGCCCACGCCTCTGCGTACGTCTGCCGTGCGTACCACTGGCGGGGTCAGGTTCGGGTGCGTACGACCGTGAATACTGGATGTATGGAAGACCAGGCCCTGTCCCCCACCACCCCCGCCGCCTCCCCGGTCCTGGACCGGCGCGCCGAGCTCAGTGAGTTCCTGCGCACCCGGCGGGCCCGGCTGCGCCCCGCGGACGTGGGGCTGCCGGACTTCGGGCGGCACCGCAGGGTGCCGGGGCTGCGGCGCGAGGAGCTGGCGCAGCTGGCCGGGGTGTCGGTGGCGTACTACACGCGCCTGGAGCAGGGCAACGGGCAGAACGTGTCGGCGGAGGTGCTGGACTCGATCGCCCGCGCGCTGCGGCTCACCGACGCCGAGCACGCGCACCTGACCCATCTGGCCAAGGGAAAACAGCACAAGAAGAAGGCGCCGGCCCGGCCGCAGCAGGTACGGGCGTCGCTGGGGCAGCTGCTGGACTCGATGGCGGGCGTGCCCGCGTACATCGTGGGGCGGCGCTCGGAGATCCTGGCCTGGAACCGGATGGCGGCGGCGCTCTTCGGCGACTGGGCGGAACTGCCGGCGGCGGAGCGCAACTGGGCCCGGCTGACGTTCCTGCGGCCCGACTACCGCGAGCTGTTCGTGGACTGGGAGCAGAAGGCGATCGACATCGTCTGCCACCTGCGGATGGACGCGGGCTGTTATCCCGACGACCCCCGGCTCTCCGCGCTGGTCGGCGAACTCTCGGTCAAGAGCGCGGAGTTCCGCCGGCTGTGGGCGACCCATGACGCCAAGGAGAAGACGTACGGGGTGAAGCAGATGCGCCATCCGCTGGTGGGTGAGCTGTCCCTGAGCTACGAGTCGTTCCGCATGGCCGGCGACCAGGACCAGGCCCTGGTCACGTACCACGCCGAACCGGGCTCGGCGTCGGCCGAGGCGCTGCGCCTGCTGGCCAGCTGGGGCACGGACGCCAACCGGGTCGCTCCGGCGCCCTGAGCCACGGCATGGGGAACGGCCCGCCGGAAGCCGCGCTTCCGGCGGGCCGCTCGCTGGGTGCTACTCAGCGGCTACGGCTCACTTGGCGTAGTACGCGTTGTAGATGGAGATCGTCGACTTGTTGCCCTTCTTGTCGGCGATCTTGGCGTGGAACGAGATGGCCTTGCCCTTGGCCGGGTTCCTGACGGTGATCTTGCCGTGGTTCACCGTCAGCTTCTTCCAGGTCTGGCCGTAGTCGTAGGAGACGTAGACCGTGAGGGACTGGAGGTTGCGGCCGGCGGCCGAGCCCTCGACGGTGACCGGGAAGGTGACCGTCCTGCCCGCCTCGACGCGGCTGTCCGGGCCGGTCTGGGCACCGAAGCGGACGGTGGAGGCCGGGAGCTTGGCCAGCGGGGTGTTGCTGCCGGGCTTCTTCGAGTGGAAGGTCCAGCTCGCGTCGATCCGGGTGGAGGCCGCGGCGACCTTGACCGAGCGGATCACCGAGGTGGTCAGCTTGTACTCGGCGTCACCCGACGGCACGGCGAAGGAGTCGCCGCCGAACAGCGGGTCCTTGTTGGAGCCGACCTTGGTGCCGTTGCGGTACAGGGTGGTGTTCACCGACAGGAAGTCGGAGGACCCGGCGTGCCCCGCGCTGTCGGCGAAGAGCGGGACCACTCCGAAGATCTGGTTGTCCTCCCGGAACAGGCCGTACTCGCTGCCCAGCTGCGGACCGAAGACGGCCCTGTTGAAGGTGTTCTTGTAGGTGGCGCCCGCCTTGTAGGCCCGCGGGTCGCCCAGCGTGTACCCGGCGTCGGGGAGGGGGAGTCCCTGGGCGTCGTGGCCGCGGTACTGGAGGGCGTCGAAGGCCCACCGGGCGCCGTCCACGGTGGAGACGTGGAAGGTGCGGGTGGCGGGCAGCTTCTGCTCCACCCCGTCGCCCGCGACGAAGTCCTCGCCGACGACGCCCCACGGGGCGACCGCGCCGGTCTTGCCGGGGGCCGAGGCACCGACGGAGTTCTTGACCGTGGCGAACTCGCCCGCCTTGAAGTGCCGGACCTTGTCGCCCTGGACCTTCTTGACCTTGGCGCTGGTGGCGACGTCGTACTCCTCGCCGGCGCCCTTGGTGAACTGGCCGCTCCAGGTCTGGGTCAGACCGCTCACCTCGCCGCCCAGCGGTGCGAGCCGGATCTTGGCGAAGCTGTCGAAGCCGACGCCGAGTCCGATGCCGGCCGGGTCGTACATGTAGTCGACGGTCGCCGAGTGCGGGGTGGCCTGGGCGTCCGGCACGGTGATGTCGGCGGACTTGGCGGTGCGGGCGTCGAGGGTGACCGTGAGGTCCTTGGTGACGCTCAGCTTCGGGTCGACCAGCCAGTCGAGGCCGCCGTCGAAGGTGGTGAAGTCCTTGGCGATCCAGGTGTCGAGCAGGTACGTGCCCTTCGGCACCCGGAAACTGGCGGTCCCGGTGGCGGAGACCGGCGCGAGGTAGTCGTTGCCGTTGCCGAGGCCCGAGTAGCCCATCAGGTCGGTGTTGTAGACACCGGTCGGGTTGCCGTCGCGTCCGATGTGCTTGACGGTGACGGTGTACGACTGCACCTCACGCTGGACCGCGGCCGCCGTGCGGATGGTCTGGCCGCCGCCGGTCGCCGTCACGTACGCCGAGTAGGCGCCGTCGAGGGTGCCGCCCAGCTTGGTGTTGACGGTGAGGCCGACGGAGGCCGTGCCGCCCGCCGGGACGGTCAGCTTGGTCGCGCCCAGCGTGAAGAAGCCGGCCGGGGCCGCCGCGCCCTTGGGGTCGGTGGCGGACGACGTCAGCGTGAGCGTCACGTCGGACGTGCCGACGTTGCGGTAGGTCAGCTGCTTGGTGACCGGGGTGTCGTCGGTGTGCGGCCACTGCTGCACACCGAAACTCACCGACGTCGGGTCGGCGAGCACGGTCTGCTTGATGGCCTTGTCCACCGCGATCCGGCCCGAACCCTGCTCGAACGGCGTGTACTTGCCGCCCTTCGCGGAGCCGGTCAGGGCCGCCTTCAGCTCCTTGAAGCCCCAGTCGGGGTGCTCCTGCTTGAGGATGGCGGCGGCGCCCGCGACATGCGGGGTGGCCATGGACGTGCCGGAGATGGTCAGGTAGCCGGGCGGGTTCTCGCCGACCTCCTGGTCGATGACGCTGCCCTTGGCCGCGGCGGCGGTGATGTCGACGCCGGGCGCGGTGACGTCCGGCTTGATGGAGCCGTCGGCGGCGGGGCCGGTGGAGGAGAAGTCGGCCAGCTTGTCGTTGCCGTCGACGGCGCCGACGGTGAGCGCGTCGGCCGCGCTGCCCGGCGAACCGATCGACTGGGGGCCGTCGTTGCCCGCGGCGATCGCGAACAGGATGCCCTTCTGCTCGGAGAGCTTGTTCACCTCCGCTTCCAGCGGGTCGATCTCCGGGCCGTCGTAGCCGCCGAGGCTGAGGTTGACGACAGAGGCGCCCTCGGCCGCCGCCCACTCCATGCCGGCCAGGATGCCGGAGTCGTCACCGGAGCCGGTGTCGTCCAGGACCTTGCCGTTGAGGATCTTCGCGCCGGGCGCGACACCCGTGTACTTGCCGTGCGACTTGGCGCCGGTGCCGGCCGCGATGGACGCGACGTGCGTGCCGTGGCCGAAGTGGTCCGAGGCGTCGGCGGCCGAGGTGAAGTTCTTGGACTCGATCACCTGGTCCTTGAGGTCCGGGTGGGTCGTGTCCACACCGGTGTCCAGGACAGCGATCTTCACGCCCTTGCCGGTGTAGCCGGCCTTCCAGGCCACGGGCGCGCCGATCTGCGGCACGGACTTGTCCAGGCTGGCCTTGCGGACGCCGTCGAGCCAGACGTGCGCGATGCCGGAGGCCGCCTTGTCCCCGTTGGTGACGGCGTCCCAGAGCTCGGGCGTGTCCTTGACCGGGGTCTGCACGGCGTCCGCGTTCAGCGCCTTCAGGCTGTGCCGCAGGGTGCCCGCGTCGCGGACGTCGGCCTTGGCCGCGGTGGCCGCACCGCTGTAGCCGACGATGACCTTCAGGCCGTTCTTCTGCGCCCTGCGGGTCGCGGCCTTGTTCAACTCGGTGACGTCGAAGAGCCGTTGGTCCAGCTTGCCGGAGGCCACCAGTTGGACGGCGTCACCGGGGACGACGAGGGTGTGCCCGCCGACCTTGCTGATCCGGAAGGGTATGTGCTGGCGTCCCTTGGCCCGCTCCAGGCCGACGACGCGCCCCTTGGCGTCGAGAGTGACCCGGTCGCCGGTGATCAGGGTGACGTGCTGCTTGGCGGTGAGCGAGGCGGCGGCCGCGGCCGTGGCGGCACGCGGTTCCGGCTTCGCCGAGGCCGGGCTGGTCATGCCCGCGGCGAGCGCGACGGCCGCCGCCGTGGCCACCGTGGCCGCGGCGGCTCTTTTCACTTGTCTGCGCAAGACTCCCCCTGGGAGACGGTGTCCCGGGCGAATTCCCCGTTCACCCGGCCGGGGGATGTCTCGTACGCACATGCGTCAACCCCCCGGAACACGGAGTATGCCGGGGGGTGATCAGCGGGCTCAATAGATGAGAGGCCGGTAAGAGAAGTGCGGGAGAACTGTTACGCGCCGAGGTGAACACCGTTACACAACCGCGCGGTTGCGCGGGGCGTTCGAATGCTATGCGCCCGCGTTCTCCTTGACGGTGATCCTGCCCTTGCGGATGGTCGCGAGGCGCGGGGCCTTCTTCGCGATCGCGGAGTCGTGGGTGACCATGATGAAGGTCAGTCCGTGCTCCTTCCACATGCGCTCCAGTACGTCCATGATCTCGTCGCGCATGCCCTCGTCGAGGTTGCCGGTGGGCTCGTCGGCGAGCAGCACCTTGGGCTGCTTGACCAGGGCCCGTGCGATGGCGACACGCTGCTGCTGGCCGCCGGACATCTCGCCGGGCAGATGGTTGAGGCGCTCGCCGAGACCGACCGACGTCAGCGCCTCGGCGGCGCGTTCACGCCGTTCCCTGGTCCTGACGCCGAGCGGGACGAGGGCGGTCTCGACGTTCTCCTGGGCGGTGAGCGTCGGGATCAGGTTGAACGACTGGAAGACGAAGCCGATGCTCTCGCTGCGGACCGACGTGAGCTTCGCCTCGGAGAGCTTGGCCAGGTCGGTGCCGTCCAGGACGACCTCGCCGGAGGACGGACGGTCGAGTCCGCCCAGCATCTGCAGCAGCGTGGACTTGCCGCCGCCGGTGGGGCCCTGGATGACCAGGCGGTCACCGTCGGCGATGGTGAGGTCGATGCCGTCGAGAGCGCGGACGGTGTCCTTGCCGCGGCTGTAGACCTTGGTGACGTTTCTGAGTTCGTACATGGTGGCTCCTGGAGGGTGTTGTGGGTGGGGCGGTCGGGTGTCGGCTGCGGGCCGGTGGGGGTTGCTCGCGCAGTTCCCCGCGCCCCTGACGGGTCGCTGTAGCCGCCGCGTTCCCAGCCGCGGGCGGCGTCGCAGCTAGTCAGCCGCGGGCAGTCGTGCCTCCCCCAGTGCCTTGAGGGCCTGGGAGGTGCCCCCAGGGCGGCACGGGTGGGCGCTGGGGGTCCCCCCGGCCGAAGGCTGGGGGGGGGGAGGCACCCTGTCAGCGCCGGTGAGCGTCCCCACCCCGCCACAGCCGACGTCGGCTACTCGACCCGCCGCAGTGCGTCCGCCGGTCGCAGCCTGGACGCGCGCCAGCCGCCGAACGCCCCCGCGATCAGGCCGCCGGCCACCGCGAGCCCCACCGCCAGGACGATCGTCGTCACGCTGACCGGTGCCGTGAGGGCGACCTCCAGGGTCTTGGCGGCCCGTCGGCCGGGACCGCCGGGGAAGCCGCCACCGGGGCCGCCGCCCGCGTTGCCCCCGCCACCGCCGCCGAGGGAGGCCTCCAGGGTGGGGCTGATGGAGGTGACGACGTACGCGCCGGCCAGACCGAGCGCGATGCCGAGCGCACCGCCGACCAGGCCGTTGACCATCGCCTCGCCGATGACCTGCCGGGTGACCCGGCCGGACTTCCAGCCCAGCGCCTTCAGCGTGCCGAACTCGCGGACGCGCCGGGAGACCGCGGACGAGGTGAGCAGGCCGGCCACCAGGAACGCGGCCACGAGCACCGCGATGGACAGCCACTTGCCGACGTTGGTGGCGAGCGAGGACGCCGTGGACAGCGAGCCGGAGACGGTGTCCGCGAGGTCGGCGGAGGTGGTGACCGTCGTACCCGAGACGTGGCTCTGGATGGTCTTCTTCACCGAGGAGATCTGCTGGGAGTCGGTCGCCTTGACGTAGATCGTGGTGACCTTGTTCTTCTCGTCGGCGAGCGTCTGCGCCTGCTTCAGCGGCATGTACAGGTTGGCCGCCGCGTCACCGCTGTCGGCCGTCGCGATGCCGATGATCGTGAACGTGACCTTGTTGATGGTGACGGTCGAACCGACCTTGTACTTCTTCTCCTTGGCGTACGCCGAGTCGGCGACCAGCACCTTGGCGTCCGTCTCGGTGGTCTTGAAGGTACGGCCGCTGGTGATCTTCGACGAGGTCAGCGGGCCGACCTCGGTCCGGGTGACGTCGGTGCCGTAGACCGTGTACGCGTTGACGTCGAAGTTGGCACCGCCGCCCCGGACCTCGCCCTGCGGCTGGCCGTTGCCGCCGCCGAAGCCGCGGCCGCCACCGGAGCCCGGGTTCTGCTGGAACTGACCCCGAGTGAACTGGCCGCTGATCTTTAGCACGTTGAGGTTCAGTCCGCCCACCGCGGTCGCGACGCCCTTCTGGTCGCCGACCTCGGTGACGGTGCCGGCGGGGAGGGTGGTGAAGCCCTGCACCAGGACCCGGTCGCTGCTCTGCGTGCTCGACGAACCGTTGTTCTGCGCGCCGAAGTTGAAGCGGGGCCGCTGGGAGTCCGCGGTGGACGCCGACGCGGCCTTGGTGACCGTCATGTCCGTACCCAGGCCGTACAGCGACTGGAGGACCTTGTCCTGCGCCTTCCCCATGCCGTTGGACACGGAATTGACCACGATGACCAGTGCGATGCCCAGCGCGAGGCCGGAGGCGACGACGAGAGCCGCCTTTCTGCGGCGGCGCAGTTCGCGCCTCAGGTAGGTGAAGAACATGACCGCAAGGTAGGGACGGAGCGTGATGGCTCTATAAGCCACAAATAAGAGATGCATGAGAAGGCTGTCGGGGAGCCAGGAACAGCCCCGCACCCGGCTGTCAGCGCGGCCGGGCACGCGGAAACCCCGGCCGGGCGGGGGAGTCACCGGCCGGGGCGGCTCGACGCTTCGAGGCCCGTCTCCGCTTCCTCAGCGCTCGCCGAGGAGGACGTCCGCGGCGCGTTCGGCGAGCATCGTGACGGGGGCGTGGGTGTGCGCCCGGACGAGACTCGGCATCGCGGCGGCGTCCACCACCCGCAGTCCCTGCACGCCCCGGACCGCGAACGACGGGTCGAGGACGGCGTGTTCGTCCGTGCCCATCCGGCAGGTGCTCACCAGGTGGTGGATGCTGCCGCCGGTGGTGCGGATGTACGCGGTGATGTCGTCGAGGTCGTCGGAGAGCGCACCGTCCGTGAGCGGCTTGCCCAGCCACTGCGCCAGGTCCGGCTGGCGCAGGATCCGCTGGGCCGCGCGCACACCGGCCACCAGGGTCGCCAGGTCCTCCCCTGCCTCGTCGCTGAGGTAGCCGGGGTCGATCAGCGGGGCGTCGTGCGGGTCCGCGCTGCGCAGGGTCACGGTGCCGCGGCTGTGCGGGCGCATGAGGATCACGCCCAGGGCCATGCCGTGCGCGGCGGGCCGCTGGTGCTCGCCGAGCGGCACCACCAGGTGGACGATCTCGATGTCGGGGGCCTCCACCTCCTCGCGGGTGCGCAGGAACAGCAGCGCCTCGGAGATGATCGAGTCCAGGGAGCCGTGGCGGTCGCGCAGGTACTGCTCGATCTGCTCGGGCGAGGTGCCCGAGCCGGGCGACCAGAATCCCTGTGCCTCGAAGGCCAGCGGCACCAGCAGATGGTCCGTCAGGTCGCGGCCCACCCCCGGCAGGTCCCGCACCACCGGGACGCCGTGCCGGGCCAGTTCGGCGGCGGGGCCCACGCCGGAGCGCAGCAGCAGGTGCGGGCTGCCGACGGCACCGGCCGACAGAACGACCTCGCGTTCGGCCCGCAGGGTCTCGGTGCCCGACTCCCCCTCGACCTCGATCCCGACCGCCCGCGTGCCCTCGAACAGCACCCGGCGCACCAGCGTGTCCGCCAGCACCGTCAGGTTGGACCGCTCCCGGGCCGGCGTCAGGTAGGCGTCGGCGGAGCTGTGCCGCAGGCCGTCGCGGTGGGTCGCGCGGGCCAGGGCGTAGCCCTCCTGGACCTCGGCGGCCGGGGTGTGTCCGAGGCGGGCGCAGGCGTCGACGAAGGCCGGGGTGACGGGGAGCGGGTAGCGCAGTCCGGCCAGGCTGATCCGCTGCTCGGCGCGGTCGAAGTAGGGCTGCAGGTCGTCGTGGCCGAAGCCGTCCAGACCGGCCCGCGCCCAGCCGTCGTAGTCCGCGCGGTGGCCGCGGGTCCACAGCTGGGCGTTGATCACCGAGGAGCCGCCGACCGCCTTCCCGCGCGGGATCGGTATCGCGCGGTCGGCGAGGCCGGGCTGGGGCACCGTGCTGAAGTTCCAGTCCAGGTCGCCGCCGAACAGCCGCGGGAAGAGGATCGGCACCTGGACCTCCGGGCGGTCCCCCGCGGTCGCCGTGCCGGCCTCGACGAGGAGCACCTGCGCGGTGCCGTCCGCGCTGAGCCGGTCGGCGAGCACGCAGCCGGCGGAACCGGCCCCGACGACGATGTAGTCCCAGCTGTTCACCGGGCGACCGCCTCTCGGCCCTGGGCGGCGCCGGAGGCCGGCGTGGTCAGGCCCCAGGTGGTGCTCTTCCGGCGGAGGTTATCGGGCATGACAGCTCCTTCTGTGTGCGGTGACTGGGTGACGTGCGGGAGACCGGGCGGACGTTGCGTCAGCGGGCGGCGGGGGCGGAGGGGGAGGCGGTGACCTGCTCCGTCGCGGGGGCCGCGGCCGGGCGGGCCCGCAGGACGTGCCGGAGGAGGGCGAGGCCCGCGAGGAGCACGACCAGGCCGCAGACGCCGTTCCAGCCGAAGGCGGAGTACGCCCGCACGCCCAGCCAGGAACCGGCGCTGCCGCCGAGGAACGCGCAGGTCATGTAGGCGGTGTTGAGGCGGGCACGGGCCTCGGGGCGGAGCGCGAAGATACGGGCCTGGTTGGCGACCTGGCCGGACTGCATGGCCACGTCGAGCAGGAGCATCCCGGCGCCCAGGCCCACCAGGCCGACGGCACCGCCGAGGTGACCGGTCAGCAGCAGGGCGCCGGCGGCGATGGCGCCCACCATGCACACCAGGTTGACGGCGTCGGGACCCTGCCGGTCGGTGCGGCGGCCGGCGACCGGGGTGGCGAACATGCTGGCCGCGCCCACCAGGGCGAGGACGCCGACCGCCGGGGTGCCGAGGTGGTAGGCGGGGCCGGTGATGTACAGCGCGAGGGCGGTCCAGGCGGCGCTGAAGGCGGCGAAGACCAGCACCTGGTTGAGGGCCGAGCGGCGCAGCAGCGGCTCGGTGCGCAGCAGGCGCAGCGGGGCCGCGAGCAGCGCGGGGTAGGACTGGTCGGTGCTCGGAGTGGTGGTGGGGAGCGCGGCGGCCAGGGCCAGGGTGAGGACGAGCACCAGGCCGGCGGCGACCAGGTAGGGGGCGCGCCAGCCCAGCCATTCGCCGAGGGTGCCGGAGAAGGTGCGGGCCAGCAGGATGCCGCCGATCAGGCCGGACAGCAGGGTGCCGGTGACCGCGCCGCGGCGCTCCGGTGCGGTCAGGCCGGCCGCCATCGGGATGAGGATCTGCGGGACCACGGTGGTCAGCCCGACCAGCGCGCTGGCGACGGCGAGAACGGGCAGGGAGGTGGCGGTGCCCGCGAGCACCAGTCCCGCGCAGGTCACCAGGAGCAGGGTGGTGACCAGGCCCCGGTGGCGCAGCCGGTCGCCGAGCGGGACCAGCAGGAAGATGCCGGCCGCGTACCCGAGCTGGGCGCAGGTGACCACGACGGCCGCGGACTCCGGGGAGACGTGCAGGTCGTCGGCGATGAGCGGGCTGATCGCCTGCGGGAAGTAGATGTTGGCCACCGCGACGCCACAGGCGACGGAGAGCAGCAGGATCAGGCGCCGGCTCAGCGTCGGCGACGAGGGGGAGGGAGGCCCAGCGGACACGACACACCTCTGGCGAGGAAGGGGACAGAGACAGGGAAGAGGGGCGGAGCGACAGCGCTCCGCCGGGAACCGTTTTAACCGGTTCCTCGACGGTACCAGTAAAACCGGTTCCGCAGTAGGGTGGTTCGTATGCCCGACACACCCGCGCCCACCGCCCCCCGCTTCCGCAGCGGCGCGGGCCGGATCTGCCTGGACTTCATGCGCACGCTCCGGCTGCGCGGCCTGGACGGCGCCACCGAGGAACTGGACAGCCCGGAGGCCCTGACCGCCTGGGTCGCCCAGCTGGGCCCCTATCCCGACGGCACGGCCGTTCCGGCCCCGGCCGCGGACGTCCTGCGCGAGGCGCGGGCGGTACGGGAGGCGGTGCACACGCTGCTGACCGCGGCGCGCTCGTCCGCGGGCCCGGCCGGCTGCCCGCCCGAGGAGCGGGAGCTGCTGAACCGCGCGGCCGCCGCGGCTCCCCCGGTGCCGGTGCTCGCCGCGGACGGCACGGTGACCTGGACCGCCGCGGACCCGGTGGGCGCGGTCCTCGCCGACATCGCGCGCGACGCGCTCGCGCTGGCGACCTCGCCCGCCCTCGACCGGGTGCGGGCCTGCTCCGGACCGCACTGCGCCGCCTGGTTCCTCGACACGTCCCGCCCGGGAAACCGCCGCTGGTGCTCGATGGAAACCTGCGGCAACCAGGCCAAGAAACAGACCTGGCGCACCAGGCACGCACCCACACCCGCGACCTGACACGGCCCACCGGGGGCTGCGGCGCCCCGGGGGCCGGGGTCGGCAGCGGTGCGCGAAGGGCGCGGGACGTAGCCGTACGCGGCTGTGCCGCGCGGGCAGGACCGGTCACGACGGCGCCCGGCGCGGTCCGCCGCGGTCCGGCAGCGCCCCGCACAGCCGCTGGCCCGTAGCGGTACGCGGCTGTGCCGCGCGGGTACAACCGGTCACGACGGCGCCCGGCGCGGTCCGCCGCGGTTCGGCAGCGCCCCGCAGGGTCGTGGGTGAGGGGCGTGGAGCGCGGTCGGTCGCGGGGGCGGTCGGGTGCGGGGGCGGTCGGGTGCGGGCGGCGGCAGGGTGTGGGGCTTCACGGTGGAGCGGTCAGCCGCCGGCCCGTGCGGCGGCCTCGGCGGCCTCCGCCAGGACGTGGGCGCAGGTCACGGCGTCCGCCGGGCCGGCCGGCTCCCCGGCGCCGGTCAGGAACGCGGTCATCGCGTCGCCGGCCGCCGGTGGCCGGTGCGTCTCCGTCAGCGTGCCGCCCGCCGTCGCCAGGGTCAGCTCACCGCCGGCCACCTGGAGCGTGCCCAGCGTTCCCTCCAGGCGCAGCCGGACGCCGCCGGGGCGCGACATCCAGCCCGCGTGCAGGGCGGCCGGCACCGCGCCCCACTCCAGCAGGGCCGTGCCACCGGCGTCGTCCGGCAGGCCGTCCGGCGGCGGGTGCAGGAGGGCGCCGCGGACCCGGAGGCCGGCCTCGGGCCGCAGCCAGCGCAGCAGGTCCACCAGATGCACCCCCAGGTCCGCGAAGGCGCCCCGGGCGCCCCACCGCGGCTCCCGCATCCAGGCCGCACCGGTACCGGTGAACCACCCGTCCGGCAGGCCGGGATGGGTGAACCACGCGTCGCACGCCACCAGCCGCCCGAGCCGCCCGTCCGCCAGCAGCGACCGGGCCCGGCGCAGCACGGGGGCGTGGCGCAGGAACATCGCCGTCGTCACCACCGCACCGGCCGCGGTGAGCCGCGCCGCCAGCTCCCGCGTCTCGGCGAGGCCGGCGGCGAGGGGCTTCTCCACCAGGGCCGGCACGCCGGACCGGGCCACGGCCGTGAGCAGTTCGGGGTGCTCGGCGGTGGTGGCGCAGACCAGGGCGAGCTGCGCGCCGGCGAGCGCGGTCGCGGCATCGGGTACGACGGGCACCCCGCGCAGCCCTGGGTGCGGGCCGGACCCGCCCCACGGCAGGCGTCCTTCGTGCACGGCGACCACCTCCGCGCGTCCGGCGAGTGCGCGGAGGTGGTCGTCCAGGTGCGGGTGGGCGGTGCCCAGGACGGCAAGCCGCGGGCGGGGCGGCCCCGGCTCGGGTGCGGGGTCAGCGGGCACCGGCGGCGTCCGGTGCGGCGGGGCGCACGAAGCCCCGGTCGACGTAGACCAGCGCCTCCCGCTCGTGGGAGGTGACGCAGTCCAGGACCCGGCCGACCAGCATGCTGTGGTCGCCGCCGTCCACCACCTCGTGCATCCGGCAGGCCAGCCGGACCACCGCCCGGGGGATGCCGGGCAGTCCGCGTTCCAGGGGTTCGGTGTCCCCCGCGGCGAACCGGTCGACGCCCGAGGTCGCGAACCGCCGGGCGATCTCCGACTGGTCGTGCGCCAGGACGTTGACCATGAAGTGCCCGGCGACGGCGAACGCGGAGTGCGTACTGGCCTTCTTGTCCAGGCTCACCGTCACCAGGGGCGGGTCGAGCGAGAGGGAGACGAAGGAGCTCGCGGTGAACCCCCAGCGGCGTCCGCTGTCGTCGACCGTGGTGGTGACGACCACCGGGCCGGGGACCCGGGCCATGGCGCGAGTGAAGTCGAGGTCTGCGACGGCGCTTTCGGCGGCCTCTCCGGCGGCGTTCTCGGGCGCTTCTTCAGCAGCGACGGACATGGGATACGGCGCCTCCTCGGGCGTGGTCACGAACGGTGCGATGACGTGCGGATGACGTGCCATGACGTGCGATGACGTGCGATGACGGGGGTGCGGTCGGTCAGCCGGCGAGTTCCGCCGCCGCGAAGTGCCGCAGCCAGGCGCGGAACTCCGGGCCGATGTCCTCGCGGCGGCAGGCCAGCCGGACGGTGGCGCGCAGGTACTCGCCGCGGTCGCCGGTGTCGTAGCGGCGGCCGGTGAAGACCACCGCGTGCACCGGGCCGCCGATCCGCGGATCGCGGGCCATGGTGCGCAGGGCGTCGGTGAGCTGGATCTCGCCGCCGCGCCCGGGTCCGGTCTTGGCCAGCACCTCGAAGACGGCCGGGTCGAGGACGTAGCGGCCGATGACGGCGAGGGAGCTGGGCGCCCGGCCCGGCTCGGGCTTCTCCACCAGGTCGGTCACCCGGACGACGCCGTCCCGGCCGCCGGGCTCGACGGCGGCGCAGCCGTAGCGGTGGATGTGCTCGGGGCCGACGTCCAGCAGGGCGATGACGCTGCCGCCCAGCTCCTCGCGCAGCCCGGTCATGAACGGCAGGAGGGGGTCGGCGGGGTCGATCAGGTCGTCGCCGAGAAGCACCGCGAAGGGCTCGTCGCCGACGTGCGGGGCCGCGCAGAGCACCGCGTGCCCGAGGCCCCTGGGGTCGCCCTGGCGCACGTAGTGCACGGTGGCGAGGTCGGTCGCGGCGCGCACCAGGTCGAGGCGGGCCGTGTCGCCCTTGCCGGACAGCACGGCCTCGAGCTCGGCGTTGCGGTCGAAGTGGTCCTCCAGGGCCCGCTTGCCGCGTCCGGTGACCATGAGGACGTCGTCGAGACCGGCGGCGACGGCCTCCTCCACGACGTACTGGATGGCGGGTTTGTCGACGAGGGGCAGCATCTCCTTCGGGGTGGCCTTGGTCGCGGGCAGGAAGCGGGTGCCGAGTCCGGCCGCCGGGACGACGGCCTTGCGGACACGTGGGGTCGGTCGGGTCATGGTGGACACGTCCTCTTCGTCACAGAGGTCACAGAGGTCACAGAGCGGCAAAGGGGGCAGAGGAGGCCGAGGGAGGTGAGGAGAGGCGAAGGGTGCCGGTGGGCACCGGTGCCCGGGGCGCTCCGCCGGGGTCAGGCGACGCTCGCGCGGGGAGCCTGGGCGCCGGTGTCCGGGAGGAACGAGCCGTGGCCGGCCCCGCCCAGGGCGGTGAGGAAGGAGCGGGCCCAGTGGTGGACGTCCCGCTCGCGCAGGTGCCGGCGCAGCTCCCGCATACGGCGCCGACCGTCCGCCGGGTCCAGGGTCAGGGCGGTGGCCATGACGTCCTGGAGTTCGTGCAGGTGGTGCGGGTTGACCATCAGGGCCCGGGTGAGCTCCTGCGCGGCACCCGCGAACTCGCTGAGCACCAGCGCGCCGCCCAGGTCGGGGCGGGCGGCCACGAACTCCTTGGCGACCAGGTTCATGCCGTCGCGCAGCGGTGTCACCAGCATGACGTCGGCGGCCCGGTAGAGCGCGGCCAGTTCGGTACGGTCGACGGTGGTGTGCAGATAGTGCACCGGGACCTGGCCGACCTGCCCGAAGGTGCCGTTGATGTGCCCGACCCGGGCCTCGATGCGGGCGCGCTGGCGCCGGTAGTGCTCGACGCGTTCCCGGCTGGGGGTGGCGATCTGGACGAGGACGGTGTCCCGCGCGGTGGCCCGGCCGTCGGCGAGGAGACCCTCGAAGGCGCGCAGTCGCTGGTCGATGCCCTTGGTGTAGTCGAGGCGGTCGACGCCCAGCATGATCCTGCGGTGCTCGCCCAGCTGCCGGCGGATCTGCCGGGCCCGCTCCCGCACGGTCTCGCCGGCGGCCAGCTCCTCCAGGCCGGCCGCGTCGACCGAGATCGGGAAGGCGCCGACACGGACCTCGCGTTCGCCCACGAGGACGGTGCCGAGGACGGCGGAGCGGGGTGCGTGTCCGACGCTCTCCGCCCGCCGCAACCGGCGCACCAGGTGCAGGAAGTTCTGTGCGCCGCCGGGGAGTTGGAACCCGATCAGGTCGGCGCCGAGCAGGCCGTCGACGATCTGGCTGCGCCAGGGCAGTTGGAGGAAGAGTTCCGGGGGCGGGAAGGGGATGTGCAGGAAGAACCCGATCCGTACGTCCGGCCGCAGGGCGCGCAGCAGTCCGGGGACGAGCATCAGCTGGTAGT
This sequence comes from Streptomyces sp. NPDC051987, assembly GCF_040680735.1. Classification (NCBI taxonomy): domain Bacteria; kingdom Bacillati; phylum Actinomycetota; class Actinomycetes; order Kitasatosporales; family Streptomycetaceae; genus Streptomyces; species Streptomyces sp. NPDC051987. Next base: position 103,109 of record NZ_JBFAXI010000013.1, read on the forward strand.
CCTGGACCCAGACGGTCGCGCCGGGGGCGGCGAGGGCCGCCGCGTGCCGGGCGAACCGCTGGTTGACCCGCTGGTAGCTCTGCCACCAGCCGCGGTCGAAGTCGGGCGGCACCACCACGTCGTGGAAGAGCGGCCACAACGTGGTGTTCGAGAAGCCCTCGTAGTACTCCCGGTACTCGGCCTCGTCCAGCGGCACCGCGTGCAGCCGGACGTCCCTGTCGGGCAGGTCCGCGGGGGCGTCGCCGGCGGTGGTTCCGGCCCAGCCCGCCCAGGCGCCCCGGCGGGCGCGCAGGATGGGCTCCAGGGCACTGACCAGTCCGCCCGGACTGCGCCGCCAGCGCGGCCCGTCCGGGCCCTGGGTGTCGAGATGGACCGGAAGACGGTTGGCCACGACGACGAAGTCCGCGTCGGAGGCGACGGTTGCGAGGGACTGGCTGGTCCTGGGCGTGTCCACGTCCTGTTTTCCCTTCTGTCCAAGGTGACGGTGCGGTTCCCGGCGCGGTGGAGCCGCGCCCCGTCAGGGGCGCGGGGCTGTGTCCACCTGCGGCTCCGCCGCGTGGGCGCGACCAGCCACAACGGACTCGCGGACGGCTAACGGCCCTGGAGCGGGGCGTCTGCTCGGAAGTCGACGATCGTCTTGAGGTCGGTGGTGCTCCGGTAGTTCTTGAAGATCTCGACGAGGCCGTCGTAGTCCCGGAAGCTGTGCACGGTGGAGAGCAGGCGCCGGCCGTCGACGATGCCGGACAGCAGCATCTGCATGGCCGTCTGGATCACGTTCGCGGAGTGGTGCATCGGGAACGCGGTCACGTCGAAGGGCGAGGCGCTGATGTTGATGCCCTTCGCGAGCATCAGCCAGGTGTCGAACTTCTGCATCTCCTGGGACGCCCCGTACAGCACGTACCGGCCCTTGGGCTTCAGCCGGCGCATCGCCACCCGGCGGGGGTCCTTCTCCTCGTCGTCGACGCGCACCGTGGGCAGCGCGTCGAAGACGTAGTCGAAGGTGTTCTCGGCGACCTCCGCGATGAGCTCCTCGGGCAGGTAGGCGCGCTCGGAGAAGTGTTCCGTGGCGTGCTGGTTGCGCATCGGGTTGGCGTCGACGGAGACCACCTGGTTCGGGGCGAACAGGCGCCGGATGACGCTGCCGGCGATGATGCCGATCGGGCCGGTGCCCATGATGAGGACCTTGTCGCCGATCTTCGGCGGGTTGCCGAGGAGGGAGCGGAGCGCGCCGGTGGTCGGCTCGATGAAGGACGCCTGGAGGTCGTCGAGGGCGTCGGGGATCTTCACGGCGGCGGCCCGCAGGTCGTCGTTGAAGTTGCGGTCGGCCCAGAAGACGTCCTCCTTGACCTCGCCGGAGAAGACCGGCCGCAGCGTCCGGTACTCGGCGAAGCCGCCGAAGTCGGTCTGCCCCCAGTAGACGATCCGGTCGCCGATCTCGATGTCGGCGCGGGTGAACTCCGGTCCCTTCTCGACGACTTCGCCGAGGTATTCGTGGCCGAGGATCACCGGGTACTCGGAGGGGAACAGGTGCCCTTCGAAGAAGGAGATGTCGGTCGAGCAGATCGACACGCAGCGGGTGCGCAGCAACAGGCCGTCGGCGGGCGCCGCCGGACGCGGCACGTCGGCGAGCACGGTCTGGCGCGGGGCGAGGAGCTGAAAGGCCTTCATGGTCTGCATGGTTGTCCTTCCGGGGCAGGTCGCGGTTGCGGAGTCGGGGCAGGCGTCGGGGCCGGTGTCACGGGGGTCAGCGGCGCATGGCGAGGCCGCCGCCCAGCAGGTACTGGCCCGCCATCTCGACGTTGGTGGGCGAGAGGGTGATGTGCTTCGCGGCCGAGTGCGCGTCGCGGAAGTAGCGTTCGAGCAGGCTGCTCGCGTACAGCGAGGAGGTGCCCGCCACGGTGAACAGCGAGGTGATCGCCGCGCAGCTCAGCTCGGCCACGGTCGCCGCGGTCAGCCGGACCGTGGCGCTCAGCGCGTCGCCGCCGGTCTCGCCGTACCGCTCGGCGTGCCAGCCGGCGTCCGCGAGCAGCAGCCGGGCGGCGCGTACCCTCGCCTCGGCGCGGGCGTAGCGGTCCTGGACGGTGTGGCTCGCGGCGAGGGTGCTCGTGCCGGCGGCCGGCCGCTTGGTCAGGGCGAGCCGCTGGAACTCGCGCAGCGCGCCGCGGGCCGCGCCGAGCACGGTCGACGAGGAGCCGAACAGGCCGAAGTCGTAGTAGCTGATGCCATAGCCGCGGGAGGGGCGGGCGGGCGGCGCGCTGAACATGTCCCGCTGGTCCACGGTGTACTGCTCGGCGACGAACACGTCGTCGACCTCGTAGTCCTCGCTGCCGGTGCCGCGCAGGCCGAGGGTGTGCCAGTTGTCCAGCATCCGTACGGCGGACTTCGGCACGAACAGCATCCGGGTCTCCGGGCCGCCCTCAGCCGTCGTGCGGGGTGCGCCGCCGGCGGTGACACGGGCCGCGCACACCAGCCAGGCGGCGTGCGCGGAGCCGCTGGCGAAGCCCCAGCGGCCGGAGAGCCGGTAGCCGCCGTCGACGGCCTCGGCCGTGCCGGTCGGGTTGACCGAGCCGACCACCAACGCGTCCTGGTCCAGGAAGAGTTCCCGGGCCTGCGGCTCCGGCAGGTAGTCCGAGAGCCGTCCGATGGCCGCCTGCACCCCCATCTGCCAGCCGATCGCCGGGTCGATCCGGGCCAGCGCCTGCAGCGCCTGCGACCCGGTCTCCAGCGGCAGCTGCGCGCCGCCCAGCTCACGGGAGACCAGCATCCGGGGGAAGCCGGCGTCCCGCAGCGCCTCGAACACCGGGAGCGGCGAGTACCGCTGCCGCTCGCCCTCCTCGCGCCACTTCTCGATGACGGGCGCGATCGCGTCGACCCGGCCGAGCCAGTCGGCCGTCTGCGCCGACACGGGTTTCCCGTCGAGCAGGGCGAAGGACTCTCCGCCGTCGTGGTTGTGGTCCATACCCACCTCCTTCAAGTCGCTGGGAGCGTAGGCAGGGCGAACACGTGTGCAATACGGGAAACCGAACGGTACGAACCCGCGACAGGACCCCTGCTCAGGCCCTGTTCCGCACCCGGCAAAGACCGGCACGGCAAGACGGCAAGGACGGGGCAAGACACGGCAAAACAAGCGGCCCGACAAAACCAGACGCCGCCCACGCAGACGCCCACGCGACGACCGCGCGCCCCGCGACGCCGGCACGCCGCACGACACCGGTACAGCCCGCGGCCCGACCCGCCCGCGACGGCCCGCACCGAACGCCGGGCAAGCCGACGACACACAACGGCGGCGCACCCCAAGGCAACGGCACAGCCCGCGGCTCAACCAGCCCGCGACGGCCCGCGTCGGACCCCGGCGCGCGGGCAACGCACAACGGCCGCACGGCACGCGGCTCAACCCGCCCGCAGCCCAACCCGCCCGCGGCGGCCCGCACCGGACCCCCGGCGCGCGGGCAACGCACAACGGCGGCACAGATCGCGGCTCAACCCGCCCGCGGCGGCTCGCGGCGGGCATGTGGTGTGTGGGGGACGCGCATCGCCCAGCCCCGGGGAGGCACATCTACGGACGCCAAGGAGGCGTGCGCCGTCGTGCCCCGGTGGACGAAGAGGGGCGGCTCGCGCGTGGGTGCGCGGGCCGCCCCTGGGCGGGTGAGCGGAGGTCAGCCGGTCTGGTCGAGGAGGCCGGCGAAGGCCAGCCAGAGGTCGATGTGCTGGTGGACGGCGGCGATCAGTGCGGCTCGGCAGTGGCCGGGCACGGCGTCGGCCAGCAGGGCGCCCTCGGCGCCGAGCAGCGCCCGGTTGTCGAGCATCCGCAGCAGGTGCCGTCCGTGGTCGGAGAAGCGGATCGAGGGGTCACGGGCGAGGGTGGCGAGGGGGTCCTTGGCCAGGACGCGGCGCCGCGCCGGGCGGGCCGGGGCGTCGGCGGGCCCGACCGCGGCCAGCGGCGCCGGTGCCGCGGACGCGGCGGTCCGCCGGGCCTGGACCGGGTCCTCGCCCCGCTCCATGCGCGCCCGCACGTCCCGGGCGGTCCCCACCGAGACACCGGCCGCGGCGGCGATCCGGCGCAGCGAGGCGTCCGGATGCCCGCGCAGGTACGCGGCCGCGCGTTCCCGGCCGGCGGAGGGATCCACCGGGCGGGCCCGGCCGTCCCGTCCCACCCGGGTGTTCAACTGGGGTCCGTCCCCGGATGAACGCCTCCGCAGCGTCGCGACGGTCTTGGTGGACAACCCGGTCGCCTGGGCGATCGCCCGGTTCGACCACTCGGGGTAGGCGGCCAGGATGCGGCAGGCGGCCGCCGAACGCTCCTGCTGGCTGAGCCGCCGCCCGTGGTGCAGGTTGGCCCGGACGGAGGCCACGAACGCCTCCCGTTCGTCGCCGTCGAAGAACCGCACCTGGATCTCGGGGCGCCCGGCCAGCATCGCCGCGGTGAGCCGGTGCATGCCGTCGACGACCCGCAGCGTGCGCCGGTTCACCAGGATCGGGGGGAGGTCGCCGATCTCCATGAGGGATCTGGCGTAGGCCAGGTCCACGTCCTCGGCCCGGGGCGAGTCGGCCGGCGCCAGCGCGGCGACCGGCACGCTCTCTGCCGGGGACGGTAACGGCTCCGGCCCGGTGGGGGGTGGGGACGTCGTCATGGCCGGCGGTCCACGAGTCCCCGGCCGAGGGCGGCGAGCAGCGCGGCCACCCCGGCGGGACCGGGCACCCGCAGGTCGCAGTGGTCCCGCAGCTCCCGGACGGCCTCGTCGGGACCGGTGGGCGCGCTGTAGACGGTGACGCAGGGCAGGCCCTGGGCGCGGCGCCGGGTCAGCAGCCGGAGCACGGGGAGGTCGGCGAGGTCGTCACCGGCGTACAGCACGGCGTGCGCGGGCCGTTCGGCGAGGAACCCGGCCAGGGCTGTCGCCTTGTCGACGCCGTGCGGCCTTACCTCCAGGACCAGACGCCCCGCCTCCACTCGCAGTCCGAGGTCGTCGGCCAGCGCCCGCACCGGCGGTTCCAGGAGCCGCAGGGTGGCGCCGGGGTCCGGACAGCCGCGGGTGTGCACGCAGATGCTGTGCGCCTTGTCCTCGACACGGGCTCCGGTGCCGTGCCGGGCCAGCAGTGGGCGCAGCCGTCGGCGCAGCCGGTCGATCGCCGGGTGCGGTGCGGGGGTGTGCAGCCGGCCCGTCGCCGAGTCCCAGCGCTGCAGGCCGTAGTGGCCGAGCACGGTGATCCGGGGTGCGCCGGTGCCGGTGCGCAGGGCGGCCGCGGCCACCACGTACCCGGCCGGACGGCCGGTGGCGATCACCACCCGCGTCCCCTGCCGGGCGAGGCCGGTCAGCGCCGCGAGGGCCTGCGGCAGCGGGCGGGCGGTGGCGGGGTCGGTGACGATCGGGGCGAGGGTGCCGTCGAAGTCGACGGCGACGACCGCCTCCCGGGGCCGGTCGAGGAGGGCCTGGAGGCCCTGCGCGCCCGCGGGTGAGATCCCCGCGGAACCGGCCTTGCGCAAGGCCGGCCAGAGCTCTTCGTCCGCCGTGCGGACAGGGCGAAGCGATGTGGTGCTGGTCATGGTCGGTGTCTCCGTTGGCGTCCACATGGGGAAGGACGGGCGCTGAGGCAGCCGGGAACGACGGCGGTCCACGGCCGGTTGGCCCTCGCCCGGACGGCCGGCCGCCTGACGGCAGGTCATCGGTCACCGGTGCGGAGGGAGGCGCGGCGGTTCACATACGCGGGGAGTTCACATGCGCGAGGAACGAGGCCTCAGGTGAGAAGACGTCACATGGGCGGGCAGTACCGAAGACACCCGAGATCGGTGTCTGACCAAAGCGGCACCGCCTTCGGCGCAGTTTCGGCCACGATCGTGCTGCTGCTGTACATGGTCGGACATCCCCCGTCGTGTATTCACACGTACTTCTGCGCAGTGGTGAGTTCACAGCGCGCCCGCCGTCGGGGGCCAGGGGAACTTGTGGCCATGTGGACAGTGGCGGCCAACCTCCCGGCCGACGGCCCCCGCCCGGCCGCTCCGCCCCCGTCCGGACGCCGGGGTTCCGGTCGCGGCGGACGATCTCCGCTCCTCTGGCGACCCCTTGCTGACCTGCGAGGAAATCTCCCGTCAGACAACTCGCACTACCATCCGGCAGATTCGGGTGGTCCGTACGGACCCTTCCCGGATGTACAGAATTCAATGAAGCAAACGGGGAGGAAGATTGTGGACAGCAGGCCACCCGGAGACGCACGGCTCATTGACAGATCCGTCGGTCTCTCCACCGCGGCCTCGGAGCTCCTCGACCAGACCGTGAGCACCCTGACCGCGCTCACCGGTCCGGGCATCGCCGCCAGCTACCGGATCCTGGCCGAAACGGACGGTCCGCTTCCATTGGCCGACGCGGACCGGCGGCTCGGCGACCCGGGGAGCGCCGTACGCCTGCTGGACCTGGGCCTCGCGCACGTCCTGCCGCACGACCCGCCGGTCCTCGCGGCGGCGGCCCCGGTACCGGCGCTGGAGGCCGCGTTGGCCCACAAACAGCACGAGCTCAACGCCCAGTACGACCTCGTCGCCCGCTCCCAGCGCGAGGCCGCGCACATCCGCCGGCTCGCCGACAGGCAGGCCCAGGAGGCCACCTCGCACCGGCTCGCCCGGGTGCTCACCGACTCCGACGACATCGCGGCCCTGTCCAACACCATCGGCACGGCGGCCACGACGGAGCACCTGACATTGGAGACGTTCCGCTACGACCTGCCCCTGTCGGAGGGTTCCGCGCAGCCGCCGACGGCCGCCTCGATCGCCCGGGGCGTACGGCACCGCAGCATCTACGAGGCGGCCTTCCTGAGCGATCCGGTGGGCGCACGGATCATCGAGCGCTGCGCCGCGGCCGGCGAGGAGATACGGCTGCTGCCGCGGCTGCAGATGAAACTGAAGGTCACCGACGGCGCCCAGGCCCTGCTGGCGCTCACCCCGACCGGCTCCAGCGCGGCCCTGCACCTGACCTCGCCGGTCGCCGTGGACGCGCTGCGCCACTACTTCGAGCTGCTGTGGCGCGAGGCGCGGCCGCTGACGCTCTCCGGCTCCTCCGGCCAAGGGGACCGGGAGGGCCAGCGCCACGAGATCGCGGCGCTGATGCGGCAGGGGCTCAAGGACGAGGCGATCGCCCGTCGCCTCGGGCTGACCCCGCGCACGGTGCGCCGCCGGATCAGCGAGTTCATGGAGGAACTCGCCGCCGAGACCCGCTTCGCCGCCGGCGCCGAGGCCCAGCGCCGCGGCTGGTTCGACGCACCGGCGGAGTAGCACCCGCGAACGCCGAAGGCGGCCGCCCCCGAGGGGACGGCCGCCTTCCCGCTTCCCGCGAGGTGCTTCCGGCTCAGACGGCCGAACCGGCCTTCCAGTCGGCCCAGCTCATGTTCCAGCCGTTGAGGCCGTTGTCGGGGGCCACGGTCTTGTCACCGGTGCGGGAGACGACCACGACGTCACCGATGATCGAGTGCGTGTACATCCAGTACGCGGGCGTGGTGGTGTCGTTGGCGCCCTTGGTGTCGGACAGGCCCACGCAGCCGTGGCTGGTGTTCACCGAGCCGAAGATGGACTTGGCGCCCCAGTAGTTGCCGTGCAGGAAGGTGCCGGAGTTGGTGAGGCGGATGGCGTGCGGCACGTCCTTGATGTCGTACTCGGCCTTGCCGTCGTTGTCGGTGAAGCCGACGGTCGTGCCGTTCATGCGCGTCTGCTTGTACTTCTCGGACATCACCATGATGCCCTCGTACGTCGTGTGCTCCGGCGAGCCGGCCGAGATCGGGATGGTCTTGATGGTCTTGCCGTCCTCGGTGACCTTCATCTCCTTGGTCTTGGCGTCGACGTAGGAGATCTGGTTGCGGCCGATGTGGAAGGTGACCGTCTTCTGCTGGACGCCGTAGACACCGGAGGCGCCCTCGACACCGTCGAGCGCGAGCTTCAGCGTGACGGTGGAGTTCTCCTTCCAGTAGGTCTCGGGACGGCAGTCCATCCGCTGGGTGGAGAACCAGTGGCAGGCGACCTCCTGGCCGCTGCTGGAGCTGACCGTGATGCCCTTCTGGACGGCGGCCTTGTTGGTGATCTGCTTGTCGAAGTTGATCGACACCGGCATGCCGACGCCGACGGTCGAGCCGTCCTCCGGGGTGAAGGTGCCTATGAAGCTGTTGGCCGGGGAGACCGTGGTGAAGGTGGCGTTCTCGTGCGCCACCAGGCCGGCGGAGTCCTTGGCCTCGGCGGCGACCTTGTAGGTGGTGGACCGCTCCAGCTGGGTGTTGGGCTTCCAGCTGGTCTTGTCGGCGGACAGGGTGCCGGCGACCGCCGTGCCGTCGGCGGTGGTCATCGTGACGCCGGTGAGGGTGCCCTTGCTGACGGTGACGGCGGCGGAGTTGTTGATGGACGCGTTGTCCGAGCCGTCCTTGGGCGTGATCGCGATGTCGGCCTGGGACGACTTCTTGGCCGCCGCCGCGTCCGCCTGGGACTGCGAACTCGCATCCCCGCCGGTGGCCTTGTCGTCGCCGCCGGAACAGGCCGTGAGCACCAGTACACCGCCGAGCAGTGCGGACGCGGCCATCAGGCCCTTGCGCCGCTTACTGTCCGTCATCACACGCTTCTCCATCGTTGCCGAGTCCGCGAACACACGAGAGTCCCCGTTGAAAATCCTCAACGCCGCGACCGCGTCGTCCCGTTCCACATTCTTGGGATCTGTGGGGCACACCACGTCCGCAAGGGCGGCCGGTGCGGGAGGGACCGGTCCGCGCACCCTCTGAGACGACGAGACCCCGGACGGCGGTTGCCGCCCGGGGTCACCGGTTCCCCGGATCGCTCAGCCGATGCCGTCTTCCTCGTCGTCGCCCTCGTCATCATCCTCGTCGAGATCCCACTCCGGCGAATCCGGATCGTAGGAAATGCGCTCGCTGGACCAGGAGGCCTGCTGCAGCTCGACCCCCGGCACCTCGCTGACCAGGTCGAACGGGTCGACGAGGTAGGCGAGCGCCTCGGCGGTGTCTTCCGTCACAGCGGCCTCGGCCTGCGTCCGCTCCTCGTCGGGCAGGTCGGGATCGCCGGCGATCCGCCGCAGCGCGGCCTTGGTGACCTCGTCGCCGTCCTCCACCTCAAGGACCAGCTCCACGCGAAGCCGTACAAAACGTGATGTCTCTGGAGTGCTCATGGCGGGAGCGTACGGCCGAATCCTCCCGTGACTTTCCCGTGACCCGCGATTTTCACTAACATCGGCCCACACGGCCAATTCGCCAGCGTCACAAGGGGATCGATATTCCGTGTCATCCGCTCGCCGCCCGTTGCTGACCGCAACCGCCGCAGGAACGCTCCTGTGCGCGCTGTGGTTCGTCCCGTCCGCCAACGCGTCCCAGGACGCCCCGGCGAGAACCAGCACGTCAGAGAGTGCGACGAGCACGGCGGACCAGGTCACCCAGCAGGCCAGAGCGCTGTCCGAGGCCACCTCGCAGGCGACCGGCGACGCCACCCGCCTCGCCGACACCGGCAGCCCCGACACCACGCCCTACGTCGTGACCGGCACCCTCTTCCTCGCAGTCGGCGCAGGCTTCGTGACCTACTCGGTCCGCCGGGAACGCCTGGAGTTCTAGCCGACCGCCACCGGGCAACAAGGGCCCCGAGGAGAAACCTGAGGGGCGCGGGGCTGTGCCGATGTGCGGCTTCCGCCGCGCGTACGCGACCAGCGCCCCACGCACCCGCAGCCGAGCGACCACCGCACCCCTGTCGGCCTGGCTAGCGCAGCGCCCCCGTCACCTTTTCCGCCGCCGCCACGACTCCCCCGCCCCGCACGAACTCCTCCGCCGCGGCCAGGTCGGGAGCCAGGTACCGGTCGGGTCCCGCCCCCCGCACTCCCGCGGAGCGCACCGCGTCGATCACGGCCCGGGACGCCGGCGCCGGCGCCAGTCCCTCCCGCAGCTCGATCGCCCGCGTCGCCGCGTACAGCTCGACGGCGATGACCCGTGCCAGATTCCCCACGGCCGTCCGCAGCTTGCGCGCGGCCGACCACCCCATCGACACGTGGTCCTCCTGCATCGCCGACGACGGGATCGAGTCGGCCGACGCCGGAACGGCAAGCCGCTTCAGCTCACTGACCAGCGCCGCCTGCGTGTACTGCGCGATCATCAGCCCCGAGTCGACGCCCGCGTCGTCGGCCAGGAACGGCGGCAGCCCATGGCTGCGGTTCTTGTCCAGCAGCCGGTCCGTCCGCCGCTCGGCGATGGATCCGAGGTCGGCCACCGCGATGGCGAGGAAGTCGAGGACGTAAGCGACCGGCGCGCCATGGAAGTTGCCGTTGGACTCGACCCGCCCGTCGGGCAGCACCACCGGGTTGTCGACGGCCGACGCCAACTCCCGCTCGGCCACCAGCCGCGCGTGCGCGAGCGTGTCCCGACCGGCTCCGGCGACCTGCGGAGCACACCGCACCGAGTACGCGTCCTGGACGCGCGGCGCGTCGTCCTGGTGGTGCCCCGTCAGCTGGGAGCCCTGGAGCACGGCGAGCATGTTGGCGGCACTGTCGCCCTGCCCCGGATGCGGCCGGATGGCGTGCAGCTCCGGCGCGAGCACCTTGTCCGTGCCGAGCAGCGCCTCAAGGCTCAACGCGGCCGTGACGTCGGCCGACTTGTAGAGCATGTCCAGGTCGGCGAGGGCCATGATCAGCATGCCGAGCATGCCGTCGGTGCCGTTGAGGAGCGCGAGCCCCTCCTTCTCGCGCAGTTCGACGGGGGCGATCCCGTGCTCGGCGAGCAGCTCGCCCGCGGGCCGCACGACCCCGTCGGGGCCCTCGGCCTCCCCCTCGCCCATCAGCGTGAGGGCGCAGTGGGACAGCGGGGCCAGGTCGCCGGAGCAGCCGAGGGAGCCGTACTCGTGCACGACCGGGGTGATGCCGGCGTTCAGCACGTCGGCCATGGTCTGGGCGACCTCGGGACGCACACCGGTGTGTCCGGAGCAGACGGTCTTCAGCCGCAGGAACATCAGGGCCCGTACGACCTCGCGCTCCACCCGCGGCCCCATCCCGGCCGCGTGCGAACGGACGATGTTGCGCTGCAGCTGGGCCCGCAGTTCCGGGCTGATGTGCCGGGTCGCCAGGGCGCCGAAGCCGGTGCTGACGCCGTAGACCGGCTCCGGCTTGGCCGCCAGCGCGTCCACGATCTCCCGGGCCGCCGCGAGCGCCGCGACCGCCTCCGCGGACAGCTCGATCCGGGCGCCGCCGCGCGCCACGGCGAGAACGTCGGACGCGGTGACACCGGACGTCCCCACCACCACAGTGTGCATATCCATATTCAGGATCGTAAGCACTGAATGCGGCCGCTGTCACTACTGGAGTACGGGGGTGCCCCTTACTTCTACGTCACAGTCCCCGGCGCCCGCGGAAGCTGCGCCGCTCGGCCCGCTCCGGCGGCGGCGCGTCGGCCAGCCGTACGACGGGATCGTCCGGCCCCTCCCGCCCGGCCACCACCGGCCGCCGCGCGCGCAACGCCTTCGCGCGGTACTGGGCCGCGTCGGCGAGCCGGAACAGCCGGCGCCCCGAACGCACCGGCCCGATCGGGTCGGCGGTCGAGGCGATCCCGCACGCCACCCCCTCCCCCAGCTCCAACTCCCCTGCCCGGCGGCAGAGTTCGTCGGCCGCCTTGACCACGTCGTCGGCCGGCGGCCCGAGCGCCAACAGGCAGAACTCGTCCCCGCCGAGCCGCGCGGCCAGCGCGCCCGGGAGCATCGCCCCGCACAGCGACAGCACCGACCCGAACCGTTCGAGGAGGCGGTCGCCGACCGCGTGCCCGAGGGTGTCGTTGACCTTCTTCAGTCCGTTGAGGTCGCAGACGACGAGGCTGACCACCGACCCGTCCGCGCGGTGCCGCTCGATCGCCTCGTCGAGACGCACGTCGACGGCCCGGCGATTGGCGAGCCCGGTCAGCGCATCGGTGTAGGCGAGCCGGCGCGCCTCCTCCAGCCGCTCGGTCTGCGCGATCCCGGCGGCGACGACGGAGGCGAGGACGGTGGCGAAGTCGGCGTCGGCGCGGCCGAAGAGGGGGGCGCGGGCGGCGCGGGCCACGTACAGCTCGCCCCAGGCCCTGCCGTGCAGCACGATCGGGGCGACCAGGCAGCAGCCGCGGCCGCGGCGACGGAGCGCGGCGACGCGCTGGTGGGAGTAGCCGGGGCGGCCGGTGGCGGGACCCTCGGCCGTCTCGACCCAGGCGTTGGGGCCGCCGCCGCCCGCCCAGCGTTCGTGCAGGAACTCGGTGATCTCCGGGAACTGGTGCACCGGGTAGGCCTCGGCCTCCGGGAACTCCTCCTCGTCCGGGGCACGCTCGCCGACGTTCACGAGGACCCGGAGCCGGCCGAGCTCGCGCTCCCAGACGGAGAGCGCGGCGAAGCTGCCGTCCAGCGCACGGCAGGCACCGGCCGCGGCGGCGTGCCAGCACTCACGCGGGGTGTGAGCCGCAGCCATGCCCTGCGCCAACGCCACGACGGCGGCGAGCCGGTTGTCCTCACCCATTACTCCAGGTTAGGGATGATTTAGCTTATTCGGGACATTGGGTGGGGCGAACAGGTGTTGCCGGTTGGCGGATCGTCGCGCGCTGCGGGCCGGTGGGGCCGGCCGCGCAGTTCCCCGCGCCCCTACGGGGCGCTGGTCAGCTACTCGGCTGCGGGCAGCAGTGCCTCCCCCAGTGCCTCAAGGGCCTGCGAGGTGCCCCCCAGGGCGGCCCCACCCCCGGCGTCGCCTCACTCCCCCGGCCACTCCGGCGGGCGCTTCTCGTTGAACGCCGCCACTCCTTCCGCCCGGTCGCCCGAGAACGCCACCGCCCGCCAGGCCGCGTCCTCGATCTCCAGCCCCGCCCTCAGATCCAGCCCGTGCCCGAGCCGCAGCGCCCGCTTCGCCGCCCGCAGCCCCACCGGAGAGTTCGCCGCCATCCGCGCCGCCAGCTCCAGCGCCGCCTCCCGGTCCCGCCCCGCCTCCACCAACTCGTCGACCAGGCCCAGCTCACGCGCCTCCGGCGCCGCCACCCGGCGCGCCGAGAAGATCAGCTCGGCCGCGCGGGCCGCCCCCACCCGGCGCGGCAGCAGCTGCGTGCCGCCGCCGCCGGGAATCACGCCCACCGACACCTCCGGCAGACCCACCACGGCCGTGTCGTCGGCCACGATCACGTCACAGGACAGGGCCAGTTCGAAGCCCCCGCCGAGCGCGTAGCCGTGCACGGCGGCGATCGTCGGCATCGGCAGCTCCAGCACGCCCGTGTAGGCCCCCCGCGACAGCGGCCGCGACCGCAGCAGCTCCGCGTCGGTCATGGAGTTGCGCTCCTTGAGATCGGCGCCGACACAGAAGGCCCGCTCGTGCGAGGAGGTCAGCACGACCACCCGGGCTTCCCGGTCGGCGCCCAGCGCGGCGCACGCGGCCACGATCGACCGGGCCATCTCCGCCGACACGGCGTTCATGGCCTTGGGCCGGTCCAGCACCAGTTCCGCGACCTGGCCGTGCCGTCGTACCAGCACGAACTCCCCGAACCGCTCCTCGCTCACGACACACCCTCCGGTTAACGCGGGTTAACATCCTGGCCTCGATCATCGCAGCCGGGGCGCGAACGGGAAAGGGCGGTCACCCGGTTCCCGCAGCCAAGCCCGGCAACCCGTTCGAGTGACATCCCGCCCAACTCCCGCCGCACCGCCCAGGGGAGCGCATAACGTGCGCTCGCCATGGCGCATCGGGGAGGGATCGTGATGAGCGAGAGACCGACGCAGCCGACGCGACACACCGACCGCACGGCCGCGGAGCCGACGTCGGCCACGAACACCACGCCGCCACCGGCGAAGCACACCACGCCGACACCGGCAGCGCACACCGCAGCGGCACCGGCGAAGCACACCACGTCAGCAGAGGCCGCGCACACCGCACCGGCGAAGCACACCGCACCGGCACCGGCGAAGCGCACCGCACAGGAACCGGCACCGGCTCCGGCGACGCTCACTGCAGCATCGGGGGAGCGCCGCACCGCCCCGCAGCCCCGCGGGCGCCACCACCGCGGCCGGCACCGCCGCCCACGTCCCCGCAGGGTGCTGCTCGTGGCGGGCGGTATGGCGCTCGCCGCCGGGGCGCTGAGCCTCGTCCGGATGACGGTCGATCCGGGCACCGGCACCCCCGGTGCCGCCGAGGCGGAACCACGGCTGGATCCGGGCACCGGGACGGAGCAGTCGGCCCCCGCCGCCGCCACGCTCGCCACAGCCATCGCCACGGCGACCGCCACCGCCGTCCCCTGGCCGGACTACTCGCCGACCTCGGTGACGGACGGGGTGGGCACGGCGCCGACGGCGGCCTCCACCGTCGTACCCCTGCGGAGCACACCCCCGAGCCCGGTCGCCGCACCGGCCGCCCCGGGCCCGACCACGATCCCCGAGTCCCCCGACACCCCGTCCCCCGCGGCCACTTCACGGCCGACCGCGGCACCGCCCCACAACGCGCCCGCGGCCACCCGCGCGCCGCGGCCCTCCGGCTCGGCCCGGCCCGTCCTCTGCGTCCCGGTCATCGGCCTGTGCGTCGACGCGTCGGGGACGTCCGGTGGCTGACGCCGGATACCCGGCCGTCCTCACAGGGCGGCGGGCGGCGCCTCCCGCCGGGTGAGCAGCCAGGGCTCCACGACCCCCAGGCCGCGCACCGGGCGCTGCCACATCGGCTGGAGCGCGAAGCGGTACGTCGGGGGCTCCTCGCCCTCCTTCTCGGCGGTCGCCGCCTCCTCCGCCGCGGCCGCCTCCGAGGCCGGTGCCTCGCCCACCCGGATCAGCTCCTCCGCGAACGCGCTGTCGACCAGCACGGCGTCGCGCGGGGCTATCGAGGTGAGCCGGGAGGCGAGGTTCACGGTCGTACCGAAGACATCGCCCATCCGGGTGGTGACCGTGCCGAAGGCCATGCCGACGCGCAGCTCCGGCATCGTCTCGTCGTGGGCCATGGTCTCGACCAGGCGCAGCGCGATGTCGGCGGCGACACCGGCGTCGTCGGCGGCGTACAGGACCTCGTCGCCGAGGGTCTTGATGAGCCGGCCGCCGCGGGCCGCCACCAGGTCGGCGGCGGTGGTCTCGAAGGCCTCGACCAGCTCGCCGAGCTCCTCCTCCTCCATGCGCCGGGTCAGCCGGGTGAACCCCACGAGGTCGGCGAAGCCGACGGCGAGCCGGCGGTCGACCATCTCCTCGTCGTCGGTGGCCTGCACGACCCGGCCCGCCGAGGCGGCGAGCTGGCGGCGCCAGACGTAGACGAGGAACTCCTCCAGCTCGGGCAGGAGCAGTTCGACGATCGGATACGTGACCTCGGTCCGGGTCATACCGGGCTCGGGCGGCTCGGTCAGGCCCTCCAGGAAGGAATCCATCTGCCACTCGGCCAGACGGGCGGTGGTCTGCCCCGTCGAGCGGGCCACCTGTACGGCCATGGCCTCGCTCAGCAGCCCCGCCTCGACGAGGCCGGCGAGCCGCCGCAGGGCCAGCACGTCGGCCTCGGTCAGGGCCTTGGCCTGCCCGATGTCGGCGAAGCCCATGGCGCGCCAGAACCGCGACGCCAGCTCCATGGAGACGCCGGCGCTGCGGGCCGCCTGGAAGGGGGTGTAGCGGCGCTCGGCCCCGAGGATCAGGCCTTCCAGGCGCAGCGCGAGGGGGTCCTCGCCGGAGTCGGCGGCGTCCGCGCCCGCGCCGGAGCCCGTGTCGTCGACGGTCACGCCTGCTGCCCTTCCGATCTGCCGCGGTCGCATACCGACCGGCCTCAACTCTACGACAGCTGTGCGGTAGCTCACTTCGTGAGGTAAGCCCGGACAGGGGTGGTGAGGGGTCGATTTCCGGGTGCGGGTGCGTGGGGGCCGACCGCGCGGTTCCCCGCGCCCCTACGGGACGCTTGTCAGCTACTGGCAGCCTGCCGGCGCCGGTGAGCGTCCCCACCCCCGCCGCAGTTGTCATGCAGGCCGCAGGTGCACCACGTCGCCCGCTCCCACCGGCTCCCGCACGCCCTCCTTCGTGGCGATCACCAGTCTGCCGTCGCCGTCGACGGCCACCGCCTCCCCCTCCAGCGACCGGTCCCCCGGCAGCTCCGCCCGGACCGACCGCCCCAGCGTCGCGCACCCCGCCGCGTACGCCTCCTGCAGCCCGCTCTCGCCCGGATCGCCGCCCGCCGCGCGCCAGCGCCCGTACCAGTCCTCCAGGGACCGCAGGACCGCCCGCAACAGCGTCTCCCGGTCCGTGCTGACGGCCCCGGCCAGCGCCAGCGATCCGGCCTGCGGCACCGGCAGTTCCGCCGCGCGGAGCGTGACGTTGATGCCGACGCCGACCACCACCGCGTCCTCGCCGGCCCGCTCCGCGAGGATGCCCCCGGCCTTGCGCTCCTCGCCGCCCACCGACACCAGGAGGTCGTTCGGCCACTTCAGCGCCGTGTCGACGCCCGCCGCCCGCGCCAGCCCCGTCGCCACCGCCACACCGGTCAGCAGCGGCAGCCACCCCCAGCGGGCCACCGGCACCTCGGCCGGCCTCAGCAGCACCGAGAAGAACAGACCGGAGCGCGGCGGCGCCGTCCACTGCCGGTCCAGCCGCCCCCGCCCCGCCGTCTGCTCCTCGGCGACCAGCACCGCGCCCTCGTCGGCGGCCCCCGCGGCGGCCCGCGCCACGAGATCGGAATTGGTCGAGCCGGTGCGGCCCACGACCTCGATGTCGCGGTACAGGCCCCCCTGGCCGCCGTCCCGGACCAGGGCCCTGCGCAACCCCGCCCCGTTCAGCGGTGGACGGTCCAGGTCGGACCAACGATTGTTGTTCGCATCTGCTGCGTCTCGCGGCGTCATGCAAGCCACCCTAGGTGTGTTGTACGCCGCACTGCCGTTTGGTAGGCACCCCACTACGCTACGGATGAGTAACCGTCCCCCCTTTTGAGCAGGCAGGGAGCCGCATCCCGATGTCCGAGCCGGAAGAGATCGACATTCACACGACCGCGGGGAAGCTCGCGGATCTCCAGCGCCGTGTCCACGAGGCGACACACGCCGGTTCGGAGCGCGCCGTCGAGAAGCAGCACGCCAAGGGCAAGCTGACGGCTCGTGAGCGGATCGAGCTGCTCCTGGACGAGGGCTCCTTCATCGAGCTGGACGAGTTCGCCCGGCACCGCTCCACCAACTTCGGCCTGGAGCAGAACCGCCCCTACGGGGACGGCGTCGTCACGGGGTACGGCACGGTCGACGGCCGTCCCGTCGCCGTCTTCTCCCAGGACTTCACCGTCTTCGGCGGCGCACTCGGCGAGGTCTACGGCCAGAAGATCGTGAAGGTCATGGACTTCGCCCTGAAGACCGGCTGCCCGGTCATCGGCATCAACGACTCCGGTGGCGCCAGGATCCAGGAGGGCGTCGCCTCCCTCGGCGCGTACGGCGAGATCTTCCGCCGCAACACCCACGCGTCCGGCGTGATCCCGCAGATCTCGCTCGTCGTCGGCCCCTGCGCGGGCGGCGCCGTGTACTCCCCGGCGATCACGGACTTCACGGTCATGGTCGACCAGACGTCCCACATGTTCATCACCGGACCGGACGTCATCAAGACGGTCACCGGCGAGGACGTCGGCTTCGAGGAGCTGGGCGGCGCCCGCACCCACAACTCCGTCTCCGGCGTGGCCCACCACATGGCCGGTGACGAGAAGGACGCCATCGAGTACATCAAGCAGCTGCTGTCGTACCTGCCGTCCAACAACCTCTCCGAGCCGCCGGTCTTCGCCGAGGAGGCCGACCTCACGGTCACCGACGAGGACCGCGAGCTGGACACCCTGGTCCCGGACAGCGCGAACCAGCCGTACGACATCCACACGGTGATCGAGCACGTCCTCGACGACGGCGAGTTCTTCGAGACGCAGGCCCTGTTCGCGCCGAACATCGTCACCGGCTTCGGCCGGGTGGAGGGCCGCCCGGTCGGCATCGTCGCCAACCAGCCCATGCAGTTCGCCGGCTGCCTGGACATCAAGGCGAGCGAGAAGGCCTCCCGCTTCGTCCGGACCTGCGACGCCTTCAACGTCCCGGTCATCACCTTCGTCGACGTCCCCGGCTTCCTGCCCGGCGTCGGCCAGGAGCACGACGGCATCATCCGCCGCGGCGCCAAGCTGATCTACGCCTACGCCGAGGCCACCGTCCCGCTCATCACCGTCATCACCCGCAAGGCCTTCGGCGGGGCCTACGACGTCATGGGCTCCAAGCACCTGGGCGCCGACCTCAACCTCGCCTGGCCGACCGCCCAGATCGCCGTCATGGGCGCCCAGGGCGCCGTCAACATCCTGCACCGCCGCACCATCGCCGAAGCCGAGGGCTCGGGAGAGGGCGAGGCCACCCGGGCGCGGCTGATCCAGGAGTACGAGGACACCCTCCTCAACCCCTACACGGCGGCCGAGCGCGGCTACATCGACGCCGTGATCATGCCGTCGGACACCCGCCGCCACGTCGTACGGGGTCTGCGCCAGCTCCGCACCAAGCGCGAGACCCTGCCCCCGAAGAAGCACGGCAACATCCCGCTGTAAGGAGCCGCTGTGACGATCAAGGTCATCCGGGGCAACCCGACCCCGGAGGAGCTGGCCGCCGCCCTGGCGGTCGTCCGGGCCCGCGCGGCCGCCCTGGCGGCCACCGAGCCCGGCGCCCCACCGGCGACGAGCGCCTGGTCCGACCCCGCCCGCATCGCCCGGCACCGGGTCCCCCACCCGAGCCCGACCGCATGGACCCGCACCTACTGGCCCTCCTGAACCAGCCTCC
This sequence comes from Streptomyces sp. NPDC051987, assembly GCF_040680735.1. Taxonomy (NCBI): domain Bacteria; kingdom Bacillati; phylum Actinomycetota; class Actinomycetes; order Kitasatosporales; family Streptomycetaceae; genus Streptomyces; species Streptomyces sp. NPDC051987. The sequence goes on from NZ_JBFAXI010000013.1 coordinate 121,829, forward strand.
TCCCAGGGCCGGTCCGGCCCTGGGGGCGCGAGGAACCGCGCACCCAAGAGGAACCCCGGGCACCGATTTGAGTACCCCTACTCAGGCGCCCACCCCGGCCAGGCCGCACGCTGGTGGCATGCTCTGGTCGGACCCCGAAGACAAGCCGCCGAAGGACCTGCAGGACATGCAGAACACCCTCCGGCGGCTGGGCGTCTTCCTGGCCCTGGTGATGGTCGTCCTGATGATCGTGCTCGGCGTGAGGTGAGCGGCCCCCTGTCGGCCCCCACCGATACGCTGCCCCCATGCGCAGACTCGTCCTCGCCTCCCAGTCCCCCGCCCGGCTGAACCTCCTGCGCCAGGCGGGTATGGCCCCCGAGGTGATCGTCAGCGGCGTCGACGAGGACGCCGTCACCGCCCCCACCCCGGCCGACCTCGCTCTCGCCCTCGCGGAGGCGAAGGCGTCCGTCGTCGCCGCCCGCCCCGACGTGCAGGGCGCTCTCGTCATCGGCTGCGACTCCGTGCTGGACCTCGACGGCCAGGCCCTGGGCAAGCCGGCCGACGCCGAGGAGGCCACCGCCCGCTGGAAGTCGATGCGCGGCCGGGCCGGGACCCTGCAGACCGGGCACTGCGTCTGGGACACGGCGAGCAAGCGCTGGGTGTCGGCGACCGCGTCCACGGTCGTGCGGTTCGGCGAGCCCACCGACCAGGAGATCGCCGCGTACGTCGCCTCGGGCGAACCCCTCTACGTGGCGGGAGCGTTCACCCTGGACGGCCGCAGCGCGCCGTTCATCGAGGGCATCGACGGCGACCACGGCAACGTGATCGGCATCAGCCTGCCCCTGGTCCGCCGGCTGCTGGCCGAGCTCGGCGTCGGCATCACGGAGTTGTGGGCGCCGGCGGAGTGAACGTCCCTCCGGACGGCGTGTCGCTCTTCGCCTCCGGCTCGGGTTCCGGCTCCCGTCCGGGTTCCGGGGCGTGCTCGGGGCCGGAACCGTCCTGGTCCCCGCCGTCGGCCTCCGCCCCGGCGCCACCGGCGCCCTCCATCCGGTCGTACGTCATCAGCAGCAGCACGACGAGGGCGAGGACGACCACCATGAACAGGAACGCCCGCCACCCGATCAGCCCCCACGACACGGCACCCAGCAGGGCGTGCACGACGGCGACGCTGATCAGCAGCACCCGGCCGAGGCCGGCGGGCGGCCGGTTGCGCACGGCGACCAGCAGGGCCACCAGGCCGCACAGCGCGAAGTAGAGGCCGAAGACCACGGCGCCGGCCTTCGCCGACACCGACATCCTGTCCGGGTCGAGCCCGGCCAGGGACATGTCCTGGCGGTCGACGACCACTCCCATGAACCAGTTGAGCGCCGCGATGCCGAACGCCTCGGCGAAGAGTATGACCGCCAGGATCCACGCCACCGGTCTGCGCACCACCGGCCCCACCCACTTTCGTCCCCGACCCGGCCGAGCCGGTGTTACTTGAAGTTCGCCCACCCGCCGCCCGACCACCACCCCTCAAGGTGGCCCTTCGGGCCGCAGTGTCTTATTCAGCATCGCGAACGCTACTAACGGGTAAACCCGGGGACAAGGGTCCGGTCGGCAGCAAAGAAACGTTGGGCCATTCGTAGGGACTCAACAAAGAAACGGAGTGGGGCGCGGCACGCTCTCACAGAGACCTTGACCACATGACGGGGCTAGGGTTTCCCGAAGGAGTCCTGCGTACCGAGGTGCGACAAGGGATTTCGCGGGTCGGGTGAGCCTCGCATCACGCTCCGTGTGGGCAAGGTCACCATTGGGGACGGGTCGAAGTGCCGTGTCGGCAGTCCCTAAACTCGGCTTGTTTCAAGGAGGGAGCCTCAATCGTGCGCAAGGTGCTCATCGCCAACCGTGGCGAAATCGCTGTCCGCGTGGCCCGGGCCTGCCGGGACGCCGGGATCGCGAGCGTGGCCGTCTACGCGGACCCGGATCGGGACGCTCTGCATGTCCGCGCCGCGGATGAGGCGTTCGCCCTGGGCGGTGACACCCCGGCCACCAGCTACCTGGACATCTCCAAGGTCCTCAACGCCGCCCGCGAAGCAGGCGCGGACGCCGTCCACCCCGGCTACGGCTTCCTCTCCGAGAACGCGGAGTTCGCGCAGGCGGTCCTGGACGCGGGCCTGACCTGGATCGGCCCGCCGCCGCAGGCCATCCGCGACCTGGGCGACAAGGTGGCGGCCCGGCACATCGCCCA
>NZ_JBFAXI010000014.1:0-40099 GCF_040680735.1 Streptomyces sp. NPDC051987
GCCCGCGGCTGTCCCAGCCGCGGCTGGGACGGGGACGCCGGCTGCAGCGCCCCGTCAGGGGCGCGGGGCTGTATTCGACGTGCGGCTCCCCCGCGCGGGCGCGCCCAGCCCCCCACCGGCCCGCAGCAGACACACGACCGCATTCCGCCTTTTCCGCTTTGCCCCCATAAAACGCCATCCATATGTTCTCCTCGGCCGTACCCCCTGTAAGGCAAGTTTCAGGAGGAACACCATGGCTGTCTTCAGCAATCTGTTGTCCGCGATGCACCGCGACCATGACCACGGCCACGGACACGGACACGGTGACGAGGGGCACGGCGACCGGCACGGTGACCGGCACGGCGACGACCACGACGACTTCCGCGGTGACCGCGACGACCACGACGACCGTCACGGGCACGACCGCTACTGACCACTGACCACAGAGAGAAGGGCGAGCGGACCGGCGACCTGGGCTGCGCCGGTCCGCGTCGCCGTCGGCGGACGAGGGACTCCCGGCATGCCGCACCTCCTCCGGCGTCTGCTGTCGACCGGCGTCACCTCCGACGACCTGGTCGCGGCCGCGCCCCCGGTCTCCCCCCGTGAGGTGTTCCGACGGTTCTGGCCGTACACCCGCGGCGGCCGCCGCTGGCTCGTGCCCGTCGTCCTGCTCAGTCTGACCGCGCCCGCCGTCGACGCGGCCGAACTCTGGCTCTTCAAGATCGTCGTCGACGACGTGCTGGTCCCCCGTGACCTACGGCCGTTCCTCTGGATCGCACCGGCCTACCTCGGTCTCGTCGTCTGCTCCGGCGTGCTCCGCTTCGCGGACGACGTGACGTCCACCTGGGTCGGCGAGCACTTCCTGCTCGGACTGCGCTCCGACGTGTTCCGGCACGTCCAGGGGCTGTCGCTCGGCTTCTTCGAGCGCCGGCGGCTCGGGGACGTGCTGTCCAGGGTCACCGGCGACGTCGACGCGGTGGAGACGTTCCTGCTCTCGGGCGTGGCGGACGCCCTGTACTACCTGATCCGCCTCGGCGTCTTCCTCGGCCTGCTCTGCTACCTGCGCTGGGACCTGACCCTGCTCTCCCTTCTCGTCGTACCGGTGTTCTGGGGCTGCGCCCGGCACTTCTCACGGCTGGTCAAGGAGGCGTCCCGGGAGCGCAGGCGCCGCAGCGGAACGCTCAGCGCGATCGCCGAGGAGGCGCTCGGCAATGCCGTACTGGTGCAGGCGTACAACCGGCAGGGCTGGGAGGCGCACCGGTTCGAGCGGGAGAACCTCGGCAGGTTCCGGGCGGCGATGGCCTCCGCGCGGATCCGGGGCGTCTACGGACCCGTCGTGGAGACCGTCGAGGTGGCGGGCGGCCTCGCGGTGCTGGGCCTCGGCACCTGGAAGCTGGCCGAGGGCCAGCTCACGCTCGGCGGGCTCCTGGTGTTCCTCGCCCTGATCGGCAAGTTGTACGGCCCGGTCCACGGCCTCTCCGGGCTCGGCACCACCTTCTACGCGGCCTCCGCCTCGGCGGAGCGGATCATCGAACTGCTGGACCAGCGGCCCCAGGTGACCGAGGCTCCCGGGGCCCGGCGGATCCGCCGGGCGCGCGGGGACGTGGAGTTCGACGGGGTGTGGTTCCGCTATCCCGGTACGGCGGCCTGGGCGCTGTCGGACGTCTCGTTCCACGTGGCGCCCGGGGAGACGCTGGCGCTGGTCGGGGCGAGCGGGGCGGGCAAGTCCACGCTCGCGAAACTGCAGGTGCGGTTCTACGACCCGGACCGGGGCGCGGTCCGTCTGGACGGGACGGACCTGCGCGAACTCGCCCTGTCCGACGTACGGGAGAGCGTCGCGGTGGTGCTGCAGGAGACCCTCGTCCTGCACGGCACCGTGCGGGAGAACATCGCCTACGGCCGGCCGGCGGCCACGGAGGCGGAGATCGTCGCGGCGGCGCGCGCGGCGGACGCGCACGAGTTCGTCGAGCGGCTCCCGGAGGGCTACGACACAGTCGTCGGCCGGCACGGCCGGACGCTCTCCGGCGGCCAGTGCCAGCGGCTGGCGATCGCGCGGGCGATGATCCGGGACGCGCCGGTGCTGCTGCTCGACGAACCGACGGCCGGGCTCGACGTCCGGTCGGGCCGGCGGATCATGGATCCGTTGCGCCGGCTGATGGCCGGGCGGACGACCGTCGTGATCTCCCACAACCTGCTGACCGTCCGTGACGCCACCCGGATCGTGGTGCTCGACCACGGTCGGGTCGTCGAGGACGGCGCGCACGCGGACCTGCTCGGGCGCGAGGGGGCGTACGCCCGGCTGCACCGGCTGAACGCGGGTGCGGTGCTGTCCTGAGCTCTGTGGGCCGCGCTGCGTGGTCACGCCTCCGGCTCGACCACCCGGGCCTTCTGCAGGTGGGCGGTGGCGAGGACGGTGCCGTCGGGCGAGGCCAGTCGGGCGGCGGAGTACCGGGTGAGGTCGACGGGGACCGCCACCCCCCAGTCGCCGCGGCCCGCGCGCAGGGGGAAGTCGCCGACGCGCGTGGTCGTGCCGTCGGCACGTTCGAGGAGGCAGGTGACCTTGCCGTCGTGGGGGGCGCCGGGCAGGGTGACGGAGACGAACATCCAGGCGGGGCTGCCGGGATGGGCGTAGACCTCGCCGACGGGCTGCCCGCCGCCGGCCGGGATCATGTCCCCGACCAGGACGGGTTCGGACTCGATGGCGGGCGCCGAGGCGGTGACGGCTCCCTCGACGGCCGTGCCGATCGCCCAGCCGGCGAAGCCGAGGGCGACGGCGAGGGCGGCGGCCGCCGCCGCGAGCCGCAGCCGGACCCGCCGCACCCGGCTGCGCCGGCCCGGGGCGGCACGGGTGGGCCGGGATCCCTGCGGCCCACCCGCCTGCTCGGCGAGGCTGCGGGCCACCCGGGACGCGAAGCCGGGCGGCGGGGTGCTCTCCGGCAGCAGGCCGATCAACCGGTCGCCGATCCCGGTGAGTTGACGTACGTACTCCCGGCAGGCCGCGCACTCGTCGAGGTGGGCGACCGCCTCGGCCCGCTCGCGGCCGGGCAGCACGCCCAGCGCCAGTTCGGCGCCGACCTCGCGCAGCCTCGCGCAGTGCGCGTCACCGGTCATGGCCGCCTCCCTTCGGGGACGCGAGCGCGGTGCGGAGCTTCGCCATCGCCGCTCTGATCCGCGTCTTGGCGGTGCCCAGCGGGACCCGCTCCACGTCGGCGATCTGCTGGGCCGTCATGCCGTAGACACCGGCCATCATCAGGGCCCGCGCCTGTTCCCTGGGCAGCCGGGCCAGCGCGGCCCGGAGCTGGGTGGAGGCCTCGTCGGCCAGCGCCCACCGCTCGGGGGTCTCGGTGACGGCGTCGAGGAGGGGGTCGAGGTCCTCGGGTGCCATCGGTTCCGTCCGCCGGGCGCGGACCGCGTCGACGGCCAGGTTGTGCGCGATGGTCGTCAGCCAGGTCCCGACCGAGCCGCGGCGCGAGTCGTAGATCTGGGCATGCCGCCAGGCGCGTTCGAACGTCTGCTGGGCGACGTCCTCGGCCAGCTGCTGGTCCCCGGTGACGGCCATGGCGACCCCGAAGACCCGGTGCTGGAATCTCCGAACGAAGAGCTCGGCGAGCTCCGGGTCGCCGGTGGCCAGCCCGGACAGCAGAGCCTCGTCCGGGAGGCGGCCGACGGGGAACCGGAATCCCGACACACCCCTGGGTACGTTCGACGGCCGCCAGGGGATTGCCCGCCCGCCTGACCGCTCGCCGCGGAAGATCACACCGCCATTGTCCGCCGCCGGGCCGGGCCCCGCACCCGGGTCGCGGGCCGCCCGCCGGGCCGGTCAGTGGCCGTTCTGGGCGAGCCGCAGCAGGTGGTCCGCGAGGGCCTGGCCGCCGGTCGGCTCCCGGCTGATGAGCAGCAGCGTGTCGTCCCCGGCGATGGTCCCCAGGATGTCGTGGAGTTCGGCCTGGTCGATCGCCGAGGCGAGGAACTGGGCCGCGCCGGGCGGGGTGCGCAGGACGACCAGGTTCGCCGAGGCCTCCGCCGAGATCAGGAGTTCCTGGGAGAGGCGGCGCATCCGCTCCTCCTTCGCCGACTCCCCCAGCGGGGCGCGGGGCGTGCGGAAGCCGCCCTCGCTGGGCACCGCGTAGATCAGCTCGCCGTCGGTGTTGCGGATCTTCACCGCGTTGAGCTCGTCGAGGTCCCGGGAGAGCGTCGCCTGGGTGACCGTGAGCCCGTCGTCGGACAGCAGTTTCGCGAGCTGGCTCTGCGAGCGCACCGGCTGCCGGTTGAGGATGTCCACGATCCGGCGGTGCCGGGCGGTCCGGGTCTGCGGCACCGCGGGCCCCGCCCCGCCCGACTGGTCGTACTCCTGCGCCTGGCTCATCGTCGTCTCATTCTCCGGATCGTCCGTCCCCGCTCGCTGCGTCGAGGATGCCGGGCAGTGCCCCGAGCAGCGCGTCCGCCTCGGCGTCGCGGAGGTTCAGCGGCGGCATCAGCCGTACGACGTCCGGGGCGGGCGCGTTCACCAGGAACCCGGCCTCCTGAGCCGCCTGCTGCACCTGGGCGGCCAGCGGCTCGGTGAGCACGATACCCAGGAGGAGACCCGCGCCCCGGACATAATCGATCAACCGGTGCCCGAGGCCTTCGATTCCGTCCCGCAACCTCTCGCTCTGCCGCTTGACGTTCTCCAGCAGCCCCTCGTTCTCGATGGTGTCGAGGACGGCGAGGCCTGCGGCGCAGGCGACCGGGTTGCCGCCGAAGGTGGTGCCGTGGTGGCCGGGCTGGAGCAGCTCGGCGGCGCGGCCGAAGGCCACGGTCGCGCCGAGCGGCAGCCCGCCGCCGAGCTGCTTGGCGAGGGTGACGACGTCGGGCAGCACGCCCTCGTGGGCCTGGTACTCGAACCAGGTGCCGGTGCGGCCGATGCCCGTCTGGACCTCGTCGAGGACGAGCAGCGCACCGGTGGCGGCGGTGATCGCGCGGGCTGCCTTGAGGTAGCCGGCCGGGGGCACGACCACGCCGTTCTCGCCCTGGATTGGCTCGACGACGACGAGGGCGGTCTCCTCGGTGACGGCCGCGGCCAGCGCCTGCGGGTCGCCATAGGGCACGTGCGTGACCTCGGCGGGCAGCGGGCGGAACGGGTCCTGCTTGGCCGGCTGCCCGGTGAGCGCGAGGGCGCCCATCGTCCGGCCGTGGAAGCCGCCGTCGGTGGCGACCATGTGGGTCCGCCCGGTCAGCCGGCCGATCTTGAAGGCGGCCTCGTTGGCCTCGGCGCCGGAGTTGCAGAAGAAGACCCGGCCCTCTCGGCCGAACAGCTGGATCAGCCGTTCGGCGAGGGCGACGGTGGGCTCGGCCATGAAGAAGTTGGAGATGTGGCCGAGGGACGCGATCTGCCGCGTGACGGCCTCGACGACCGCAGGGTGGGCGTGGCCGAGCGCGTTGGTGGCGATACCGCCGACGAAGTCGTAGTACTGCCGGTCCTCGGTGTCCCAGACCCTGACGCCCTCGCCGCGGACCAGGGGCAGCCGGGGGGTGCCGTAGTTGTTCATGAGCGCGCCCTGCCAGCGCGAGGTCAGTTCCTGGTTGCTCATGACTCCCCCTCCTGGTCCGGCACGACCATCGTGCCGATGCCTTCGTCCGTGAAGATCTCCAGCAGGATCGAGTGCTGGACCCGGCCGTCGATGACCCGGGCGGTGGTGACGCCGTTGCGCACGGCGTGCAGGCAGCCCTCCATCTTCGGCACCATCCCGGAGCTCAGCTCCGGCAGCAGCTTCTCCAGCTGGGAAGCGGTGAGCCGGCTGATCACCTCGTCTGAGTTCGGCCAGTCCTCGTAGAGGCCCTCCACGTCGGTGAGGACCATGAGGGTTTCGGCGCCCAGCGCAGCAGCGAGTGCCGCAGCCGCCGTATCAGCATTGACGTTGTAGACATGCCCGTCGTCCTCGGAACGGGCGATGGAGGACACGACCGGGATCCGGCCGTCGGCGAGCAGTGCCTCGATCGCGCCCGTGTCGATCGCGGTGATCTCGCCGACCCGCCCGATGTCGACGAGTTCGCCGTCGATCTCGGGCCGGTGCTTGGTGGCGGTGATGGTGTGCGCGTCCTCGCCGGTCAGTCCGACGGCCAGCGGGCCGTGCTGGTTGAGCAGGTTGACCAGCTCGCGCTGGACCTGCCCGGCGAGCACCATCCGTACGACGTCCATGGCGTCCTCGGTGGTGACCCGGAGGCCGGCCTTGAACTCGCTGACGATGCCGTGCCTGTCCAGGGCGGCGCTGATCTGCGGGCCGCCGCCGTGCACGACGACCGGTCTGAGGCCGGCGTGGTGCAGGAAGACGACGTCCTGGGCGAAGGCGGCCTTCAGCTCTTCGTCGATCATGGCGTTGCCGCCGAACTTGATCACGACGGTCCTGCCGTTGTGACGGACCAGCCAGGGCAGCGCCTCGATGAGGATCTGCGCCTTGGGCAGCGCGGTGTGCTTGCGCGTGGTGCTCATGAGGAGTAGGCGCTGTTCTCGTGGACGTAGTCGGCGGTGAGGTCGTTGGTCCAGATGGTGGCGGTCTCGGAACCGGCGGCGAGGTCGGCGACGATGTGCACCTCGCGGTAGCGCATGTCGACCTTCTCGCGGTCCTCGCCGACCCCGCCGTTCTTGCAGACCCAGACGCCGTTGATGGCGACGTTCAGCTGGTCGGGTTCGAAGGCGGCCCTCGTGGTGCCGATCGCGGAGAGCACGCGGCCCCAGTTGGGGTCCTCGCCGTGGATGGCGCACTTGAGGAGGTTGTTGCGGGCGATGGAGCGGCCCACCTCGACGGCGTCGTCCTCGGAGGCGGCGTTGACCACCTCGATCCTGATGTCCTTGCTGGCGCCCTCGGCGTCGCGGACCAGCTGCTGACCGAGGTCGTCGCAGACGGCGCGGACGGCCTCGGCGAACTCCTCGTACGCCGGGGTGACGTCGGAGGAACCGCTGGCCAGCAGCAGCACGGTGTCGTTGGTGGACATGCAGCCGTCGGAGTCGACACGGTCGAAGGTGGTCCGGGTGGCGGCCCGCAGCGCCTTGTCGAGCACCTCGCTCTCCACGACGGCGTCCGTGGTGAGGACGACGAGCATGGTGGCGAGGCCGGGGGCGAGCATGCCGGCGCCCTTCGCCATCCCGCCGACGGTCCAGCCGTCCGTGGTGACGACGGAGGTCTTGTGCACGGTGTCGGTGGTCTTGATGGCGATGGCCGCCTTCTCGCCGCCGTGCTCGCTCAGGGCGGCGGCCGCGGTCTCCACCCCCGGGAGCAGCTTGTCCATGGGCAGCAGCACGCCGATCAGGCCGGTCGAGCAGACGGCGACCTCGATGGCGCCGCGCCCGAGCACCTCGGCGGCCTTCTCGGCGGTGGCGTGGGTGTCCTGGAAGCCCTTGGGGCCGGTACAGGCGTTGGCGCCGCCGGAGTTGAGGACGACGGCGGAGACCTGGCCGCTCCTGAGCACCTGCTCGGACCACAGCACCGGCGCGGCCTTCACGCGATTGGAGGTGAAGACGCCCGCGGCGGCACGGCGCGGCCCGTTGTTGACCACGAGGGCCAGGTCCGGGTTGCCGTTCTCCTTGATCCCGGCGGCGATGCCCGCTGCCGTGAATCCCTTCGCTGCCGTCACGCTCACGGCGCAACTCCGATCGTGGTCAGCCCGGTGGTCTCGGCGAGACCCAGGGCGAGGTTCATGCTCTGGACGGCACCGCCGGCGGTGCCCTTGGTCAGGTTGTCGATGGCGCTGATCGCGATGATGCGGCCGACGGCCTCGTCGTACGCGACCTGCACCTGAACGGCGTTGGAACCGTAGACGGACGCCGTGGCGGGCCACTGGCCCTCGGGGAGCAGGTGGACGAAGGGCTCGTCCGCGTAGGCCTTCTCGTAGACCGCGCGCACCGACTCCGCCGTCACCCCGGTGACGGCCTTGGCACTGCACGTGGCGAGAATGCCGCGCGGCATCGGGGCGAGCGTCGGCGTGAAGGAGACGGCGACCCGCTCCCCCGCCACGGCGCTGAGGTTCTGGGTGATCTCGGGGGTGTGCCGGTGACCGCCGCCGACGCCGTAGGGGGACATGGAGCCCATGACCTCGCTGCCCAGCAGGTTCGGCTTGGGCGCCTTGCCCGCGCCGGAGGTGCCGGAGGCGGCGACGATCAGCGCCTCGGGCTCGGCGATCCGCGCGGCGTAGGCCGGGTACAGGGCGAGGGAGACGGCGGTGGGGTAGCAACCGGGTACCGCGATGCGCTTGGACCCCTCCAGCGCGGCGCGGGCACCCGGAAGTTCGGGGAGGCCGTAGGGCCAGGTGCCGGCGTGCGGGGAGCCGTAGAAACGCTCCCAGTCGGCCGGGTCCGCGAGGCGGAAGTCGGCGCCCATGTCGACGACGAGGACGTCCGGGCCGAGCTGCTCGGCGACGGCGGCGGACTGCCCGTGCGGCAACGCGAGGAAGACGACGTCGTGCCCGGCGAGGGCCTCGGCGGTCGTCTCCTCCAGCACGCGGTCGGCCAGCGGCAGCAGGTGCGGCTGGAGCGCGCCCAGGCGCTGGCCCGCGTTGGAGTTGCCGGTCAGGGTGCCGATCTCGACCTCGGGGTGCGCGAGGAGCAGCCTCAGGACCTCTCCGCCCGCGTACCCGCTCGCTCCGGCCACCGCCGCACGTACCGCCATGTCCATCCTCCTCCAGATGGCATGACTATACGTTTCGCTGCACTTTTATGCAACGGAGGCGCTACTGTCCGAGGACCGACCCTGCGGCACCGCCCAACTGCTGGGCGACTTCGACCTACCGGGACCACCGCGCGCGCCTGGAGGGCGTCCCGGCTACACCGTCTCCACCTTCGGGAGCATGACCCATCGCGACACCACGAAGGTCACCGGAATCGCCGCCGCCGACGCCATCAGCGGAGCGAACTTGCTGCCCTCGTGGAGCATGTCGACGATCACGTACACCCCGACCGTGGTGATCACGAAATTCGTGGCGTTGGTCAGCGGGAACAGCAGGAATTTCCGCCAGGTGGGACGCGTGCGGTAAGTGAACCTCGCGTTGAGGAAAAAGGAACCGATCATACTCAAGAAAAAGGCGAGAATATGTGCGGCCAGGTAAGGCAAATACCTGAGAAAAAGCAGGTAAAGGCCGTAGTACGTCGCCGTGTTGACCACACCCACCACCGCGAAGGTGAGGATCTGCCCGGATATCGGGCGGGTGGGGCCGGTGGCGGTCGACAGGGTGGCGTTCGGCATCAGGGGATGAGGTCCTTCGTCGTGCCGCGGGTGCGGTCTTCCGTTCGGTCCACGTTCGTCGCCTTCACCAGGAAGTGCGGGCGCCCCTTGACCTCGTAGTAGATCCGGCCGGTGTACTCGCCGATGACCCCGAGCATGATCATCTGGACGCCGGCCAGGGCGGTGACGGCTGTAATGATGGTGACATAGCCGGGCGTCTGGACACCGTTGATCATCGCCGCGCCCACGATCCACGCCGTGTACGCGCCCGCGAGGGCCAGCAGGGTCATGCCGAGGTAGAGCGCGGCGCGCAGCGGGCGGTTGTTGAAGGAGAGCAGCCCGTCGAGGCCGTAGTTGAGCAGGCTGCGGAACGACCAGGAGCTGCTGCCGTGTTCGCGCACCGCGTTCTCGTACTCGAAGGTGGTGCTGGGGAAGCCGACCCAGGCGAACAGGCCCTTGGAGAACCGGTTGTACTCGGTGAGGCTCACCACCGCGTCCACCACCCGGCGCGACATCAGCCGGAAGTCGCCCACGCCGTCGACGAGTTCGACGTCGACCATCCGGTTGATGAGCCGGTAGTAGAGGCGGGCGGTGACGGTGCGGGCGAAGCGGTCGCCCTGTCGGGTGCGCTTGGCGATGACCTGGTCGTAGCCCTCGCCGCGCAGTTCGACCATGCGCTTGATGAGCTCCGGCGGGTGCTGGAGGTCGGCGTCCATCACGATCACGGCGTCGCCGGCGGCGTGCTTCAGGCCGGCCAGCAGGGCCGCCTCCTTGCCGAAGTTGCGGCTGAAGGAGACGTACCGGACGCGCGCGTCGCGGTCGGCGATCCGGCTGAGCAGGGCCAGCGTGCGGTCGCGGCTGCCGTCGTCGACGTACACGAACTCCATGTCGTGGCCGAGCGGCAGGAGTTCGTTGGCGATCTTCTGGACCTGTTCGTGGAAGCGCTCTATGACGTCTTCCTCGTTGTAGCAGGGCGCGACGATGGATATCAGCATGGGTTCTTCCCCCTGGGGACGGGTCAGTGAGCGGTGGTCGTGCGCTCGCCGGGGCGGGTGACGGTTCTGCGGCGTACGGCCGAGACGGAGCCGATGAGGATCAGGGCCAGCAGCGAGGCGCCGCCGACCGCGGCGCCCAGGCGCAGGCCGGGCGGGTGAAAGGTGCAGGTGAGGCTGGTGGCCGAGCCGCTGAGCGGGACGGCGATCAGGCCGTGGAACTCGCCCGCCGCGGCCTCGGCACCACCGGCGGAGCAGCGCCAGCCGGCGATCCGCGGGGCGGCCACGACGGCGGTTCCCCGGCTGCCGGGAGGCAGTTCGGCGTGCAGGGTCCCGTCGGAGACGGTCACCTTGGTCGCGCCGGTGGACTTCAGGTGCCGGACGGCGGTGCGCAGCCGCGCGGTGTCGAGGCAGCCGACCGCGCCCTGCGCCGGGACCCGGCCGAGCCGGTCGGGCCTGAGGTCGATCCGGACCTGCCCGGTGGCGCGGACCGTGCCGAGCGGCTGCATCGCGGCGATCTTCGTGCCGTCCGCGGCGGACCGGAAGAGCTTGCTCTCGCCGCCGCTGGTGAGTCGCGCGGTACCGGAGTAGTGCGGTGCCCACAGGAAGACCGCACTTCCGGACCGGCACCGGGCGGTGATCGTCCGTGCTCCGTCGACCAGCAGGCCCCGGGCCGCGTCGCCCTCGCGCGCACCGCTGAGGGTGGTCCGGGGCAGGGTGTAGACGCGGGCGCCGAGCAGGAGCTCCTGGTTGCGGTAGGGCGAGGGGCCGAAGGAGGCGGGGGTGGAGCGCGGGGCGGTGGGCCGTACCGTCACCAGCGGAGGCACGTCCTCGCGGGTGACGGTGGACGGGCCGCCGCCCTGGGGCAGCCACTTCTGGTGCGGGTCCGGCGGGTTGTGCACCCGGGCGCCCACCGAGAAGACCGCGTCGGTGACCGGGTTGTCGAGGGACTGCAGGCTCCGGCCGCGCGAGGTCCAGCCGTCGCCCAGCGCGGTGAGGGTGCGGCTGAGGACGTCGGCGGTGAGGCTGCTGTAGTACTGCGCGCCCTGGCCGCCGACCGTCATCGGGTCGTTGGAGACGGTCTGCTCGCGGCCGGGTTCGGTGCGGTACGCGGGCCAGGCGTCGGCGCTCGCGACCGCGTCCGTCTCCTGCTGCTGGCGGTCGCCCCAGGGCGCGTAGTCGTCCATCTGGCCGAGTCGCGACCGGGTGGCCACGGCCGAGGTGGCGGCGGCCTCGCCGAACTGCGCGCCGATCAGCAGCGCCACGGCAAGACCCGCCAGCGCGGGTCTGCCGCCTCTGAGGCTGAGCAGCATGAGTCCGCCGAACGCGCCCGCGACCGCGAGCAGCACCACGGGCCAGGTGTGGTGGCTGTGGTGCCGGGTCAGGGGGCTGCGGCTCGCGGCGAGGGCGATCAGGGCCAGCAGGACGGCCGCCGCGCCGAGGGCCCGCCGGTCCGGCAGCCCGTAAGCCAGGGCGTGCCAGGCGGCGATGACCAGCAGGGCGCAGAGCACGAAGGCCTGCCGGTAGGAGCTGCCGTTCGGGACGGTGAAGGCGTGCCAGGCCAGGCTGGTCGGCGCCCACTGCAGCGACAGGGCGACGGCCGCCACCAGCGCCGTCCAGCCGGCCCGCACCCGGACCGGGACCTGCCGGTGGAAGGGCAGGGCGAGGGCGAGCACCAGAGCGGTGACGCCGACGTAGAGGGCCGGGGAGCCGTAGCTGTAGGTCGTCGGCAGCAGCCGGGCGAGCAGGTCCTCGGTGGCCGCCGGGGCGAAGTGGCCGTCGCGGCCCGGATAGGCGTGCTTGGTGCCGGAGTACACGACGATCACCAGCGGCGCGGCCAGGCCGATGCCCAGCCCGACGGTCGCCCCGGCGCGGCCCACCACCGCGAGGGCGCGCCGCCACGGCAGTTCGGCGAGCACCAGCCGCAGCAGCAGCACCAGGGCGGCGCCGAGCGTGGCCATGTAGGCGGTGTAGAAGTTGGCGATCCAGGCGAGCGCCACGATCAGCACCCCGAGCAGCGGGCGCCGGCCGGCCATGGCCCACTCGCCGACCAGACAGAGCAGCGGCAGCGCGATCAGCCCGTCGAGCCACATCGGGTTGTACGAGGCGAGGGCGAGGCTCCAGCCGCACAGGGCGTAGGACGTGCCCAGGATGCCGGCCGCCCACCAGCGGCCCCGGCGCAGGCTCATCAGCAGCCAGGCCATGACGGCGCCGGCGACCGCCGTCTTCAGCACGGTGACCGCGTACACCGCGAGGTCGATCTCGTCGCGCGGGAAGAGCGCGACGAGCGGCGCGAACGGGCTGCTCAGGTAGGTGCCGAGGTCCGGCAGGAAGCTGGAGCCGTAGCCGGACTGCCAGTTGACGAGGAGACCGCCGTCGGCCCTGCCGTGCAGGAGGTCCCACAGGTGGGCGTGGAAGGGCACGTACTGGTTGCCGAGGTCGTTGACGCTGCGGGTACGCGGGCCGAACGGGTAGCTGCGGGCGATCACGTCGGCGGCACAGAACGCCGCGGTGGTGAGGAGTGCCGCGAGCAGCGCGGCGATCGCTCGCGGATCGGCGCGCCGCCATTTCACGGTGCCGGTTTCCCGTTCCGCTCGGCCCCCCGCCGGTTTCGCCCCCTGTTCACGCCCGGCCAGGACGGTGCGATTCATTCTGTGCGGCCCCCAGACAAAAACGGGGTCGTCACTCCCCGCAGGTCGGTGTTTCGCCGACTTAGACGGGTAGAAGTTCCTGATGGTTGTGCCACGCCTGTGAAGTAACAAGGCGAATTCCGAATCCGTTTACGTCACGGGAAAGAATTCACGACTTCAAAGGAAACAGCAGTTTTCCAGAAAATGTTTTGCGGGTTAACTCGCCTGTGTGGCGCCTGCCCGGCCACTGCGCGGGGTCGCGTCGCGAGCCCCCGCCGTGCCGCGTCCACGATGTGCGCGTTCGACTGATTGACCCCAGTACGTCCCTGTGACGATGAGCGCGGCACCGAGGACGGAGAGCCCGGTGAGCCGCTCGCCGCCGAGGGCGGTGCCGACCAGCAGGGCCCAGACCGGTTCGGTGCCCAGCAGGAGCCCGGCCCGGGTCGCGGAGGTGCGCTGGACCGCCCAGGTCTGGGCGATGAAGGCGAACAGTCCGCAGAAGAGGGAGAGGTAGAGGAGCTGCGCCCAGGTGACGGCGCCGGTCCGGTTCAGCGCCGGCAGCCCGGGGACCGCGGGCAGCAGGAAGAGGGCGGCGCCGACGGCGCACTGTACGGCAGTCAGGTGCAGCGGGCGCAGGGCCCGGCCCGCGGTGACCCTGCCGACCAGCACCACGTGCCCCGCGCGGACCACGGCGGCAGCGAGCATCAGCAGGTCACCGACTCCGGGAGCACGCAGTCCGTTGCCGGAGACGAGCACCGCGACACCCGCCAGGCACACCCCGGCGGCGAGGAAGAACCGCCCCGGCAGACCGACCCGGTCCAGGACCGGGGTGAGGACGAGGGTGAGGCTGATGATCAGGCCCGCGTTCCCGGCGCTCGTGTGGGCGACACCGTACGTCTCCAGGACGAGGACGGCGGCCTGGGTGAGGCCGAGCAGAGAGCCGTGGACCTTCTCGTCCCGGGTGAGGCCACCGGCGCCGCCGAACCGTCGCAGTACGGCGGCGCACGCGAGCGCGGCGACGGCGTAGCGGACGAAGAGGACGGTCGGCACGGGGAGAGCGTCCGTGGCCGTCTTCGCCGTCAGGTAACTGGAGCCCCAGACGACGGCGACGGCCAGGAGCACCACGTCGATACGGCGATTGGTCGGCATGCCGTCACGATCCACGACCTGCCCGTTGAAGTAAACGACGACCTTCTCAACCAATGCTTTAGCAGAGCTACACTCACGCCATGGACGAACGGCAGCTGCGGGTCCTGCGGGAGCTGGGCGAACTGGGCAGCGTCACGGCCGTCGCCGAAGCGCTGCGGGTGACGCCCTCGGCCATCTCGCAGCAGCTGCGGCTGCTCCAGCGCTCGATCCCGGTGCCGCTCACCGAGCGGTCCGGCCGCCGGCTGGTCCTCACGCCGGCCGGGCAGGCCCTGGCGGACGCGGCGATCGGCGTGGAGACGGCACTGGCCCGGGCCCGCCACACCATCGACGCCTACGTGGAGGAACCCGACGGCACGGTGTCGCTGGCCGCCTTCCACAGCGGAGCCGCCGCGTTCTTCCCCCTGCTGCTCCGACGGCTGGGCGGGCCGGGCTCCCCCCGCCTCGCCCTGCACGACGAGGACGTGGCCCAGGCCGACTTCCCGCCGCTGACCCGCGCCTACGACCTGGTCCTGGCCCATCGCATGGACCACGCGCCGCCCTGGCCCCGGACCGCCACGGCCACCCCGCTGCTGCGCGAACCGCTCGACGTCGCCCTGCCCGTCGGCCACCCCCTGGCCGCGCGGCCCGCCCTGACCGCGCACGACGTCGCCGACCAGCCCTGGATCAGCGTGCACGACGGCTTCCCGCTGCTGGCCACGGTCGAGGCCATCGCGGCGGCGGCCGGGCGCGGGGTCGACATCGTGCACCGCGTCAACGAGATCGCCGTGGTCGCCGAGGTGGTCGCCGCGGGCGGCGGGGTCGCCCTGATGCCCCGCTGGACATCCCGTCCGCACCCGGGCGTCACCCTCAGACCCCTGGCCGGCATCGAGGCCCACCGCCACGTCGACGCCCTGCACCGCCCCGAGCGGACGGCCCGCAGAGCGGTGCGAACCGTTCTGCGCGCACTCGTCGAGGCCGCGGAGGCCATCCGAAGCCGGGACGACGACTGACCCGGATCCCGTATCTTCGGGAGCGCTCCCACGCGCTTCCAGCGCCCCCGCACGCACCGCACCGCCGGACGAGAGCGAGTCGCCGCATGCAGAGCCTGACCAAACGCCGCCTGTCCGCCGCCGGACTCGACGCCCTCCTCCGGGAGGCGACGGGCGTCGGCTGCCGGCTGGAGGCGGAGCTGACCGACGGCTGGTTCAACAGCGCCTACCGGGTTCGCCTCGACGACGGTCGCCCGGCCGTGGTGAAGCTGGCGCCGCCCGCCGAGGCGCCCGTGCTCCGCTACGAGCGCGGGATCATGGCGACCGAGGCCCTGGTCTACCGGCGCCTGGCCGGTCTGCCCGCCGGAGCGGTACCGGCCCCCGAACTGTTCTACGGGGGAGACGACTTCCTCGCGGTCTCGGTGCTGGCGGGCACCCCCTGGGACAAGGCCGCCGAGCACCTCCCGCCCACCACCGCCTCGGCGCTGCGCCACGAGCTGGGCGCGATCACCGCCCGGCTGCACACCCTGACCTCCGAGGACGGCCGGTACGGCTATCCGGCTCCCGAGGCGGAGCTGTCCGCAGCCGACTGGCGCACCGCCTTCACGGCCATGGTGGACGCCCTGCTGGCGGACGCGGCCCGCTGGGACGCCGACCTCGGGGTGCCCGCCGCCGCGATACGCGGCCTGGTTTCCGAGGGCGGCGCGGCCCTCGACGAGGTCACCGAGCCCAGGCTCGTCCACTTCGACCTCTGGCCGGGCAACATCTTCGTCGACGACCGGGCGGACACCCCCCGGATCACCGGCCTCATCGACCACGAACGGGCGTTCTGGGGCGACCCGGTCGCCGAACTGGTCTCCCTGGCGTTCGGCGGGGACACCGGCCCGGACAGCGACCTGGTGGCCGGGTACCGGGCAGCGGGCGGCCGCCTCGACTTCTCCCCCGCGCTGCGCCATCGCCTCGCCCTGTACGGCCTCTACCTGGGCCTGATCCTGGTCGTGGAGTGCGGCCCCCGGGGTTATGCGGGTGAGCACGCCGACTGGACCCGGACGTTCCTGGGCGAACAGGTCGCCGCACTGCGCGCCCTGGGGTGACCGCGGAAACGGGCTTGACCTGGAGCGCGCTCCAACTCCTAGCGTTCTTCTGGTCGGGACCGCATCCGAGGAGAACGGAAGAGCTGACATGAGCGAGAGCACCACGCGCCAAGAACGTTTCGCCCACGGTCTGGAGGTCCTGCGGAAGGTCGACGGCGAGGCCGGGCAGCGGGTCATCGACTCGCTGAGCGACGTCAGCCCCGAACTGGGTCACCAGATCGTCGCCTGGGGCTTCGGCGAGATCTACGCCCGCCCGGAACTCTCCCCCCGGGACCGGCAGTTGGTGACGCTGGGCATGCTCACCGCGTTGGGCGGCTGCGAGCCCCAACTGGAGGTGCACGTCAACGCGGCCCTCAACGTGGGCCTCACGCCGGAGCAGATCGTCGAGGCCCTGCTGCACTCCGCCGGGTACTGCGGTTTCCCCAAGGCCCTGAACGCCACCTTCGCGGCGAAGAAGGTCTTCGCCGAGCGCGGGCTGCTGCCGGTCGGACAGCAGCCCGCGCCGGACGCTACATCTGCCTGATCCGCAGGAAGGTGACCGAGTTCGCCGGGAAGGCGTACGTGAACCGATCGGCAATCCCGGTGAAGGTGGACATGACCGGGGCGACCGCGGTGGACGTCTCGAACGGCAGGACAGGTGAAGATCATGAGCACGTCAGTGGGGGCGGGGACGTAGGGTGGTGGGCCGACGAAGGGACGACCGTGGGCGAGTTCTGGCCGGTGGCGGACGTACTGGCGCATCTGCTCGGGCGGTGGCGGGTGGACCGGACCGTACGGGACCTGGCGAACGGGGCCGAGGGCCGCTTCGAGGGGGCCACGGTGTTCCGGCCACTGGACGACGGCGGCCTGCTGCACGAGGAGTCGGGCACGTTCACCTGGCAGGGCGTGGCCCGTCCCGCCGAACGCACCCTGCGCTTCCTGCCCGGCGCGCGGCCCGGCACGGCGGACGTCCGGTTCGCCGACGACCGCCCCTTCCACGACCTGGACCTGTCGTCGGGGCGGTACGTCGCCGACCATCCCTGCGCGGCCGACCTCTACCGGGGCGAGTTCACCGTCCAGGACACCGACCACTGGCGCACGGTGTGGCGCGTACGCGGTCCGTCGAAGAACCTCCTCCTGACGACCGACTACACGCGCCAGCACCCCGCAAGGGGCGCTGGGGGCACCCCCGGCCGAAGGCTGGGGGAGGAACTGCGCGACCAGCCACGACGGCGCGACACCCGACCGGACCGGCTGAACACCACCACGGCGGAAAAAGAAAGGCGAGCCGCAACAGGCCAAGGGGCGCGGGGAACTGCGCGACCAGCCACGACGGCGCGGCACGGGACCGGCGACCCGGCTCGGCCCTCTCAGCGAAGCGCTACGTCGAAACGCAGGTTCCAGCGGCCGCTCCGCCCCGTGACCGTGGTGGTCGAGAGCGGGCGTACGTCGATGTTCCAGTAGGTGGAGGGGGGCGCCTTGAGGGCGTAGACGAGGGCGGCCCGGATCACCGAGGGCTCGGCGACGGCGACGATCCGGTCGCCGTCGTCCACCGGACGGGTGTCGAGCCAGCCGCCGACCCGGGCGATGAAGGCGAGCAGCGACTCGCCCCCGTGCGGGGTCGCCCGCGGGTCGGCGAGCCAGGCGTCCACCTGGTCCGGCTCCCTGGCCATCGCCTCGCCGAGCGTCAGCCCACGCCAGCGGCCCATGTCGCAGTCGCGCAGTGCGAGCTGGACCAGCGGGGCGTACCCCAGGGCGTCGCCGGTCGCGCGGCTGCGCGAGGTCGGCGAGCAGTAGCGCAGCTCCGCCGCCGCGAGGGGCACCAGTTCGTGGGCGACGCGCTGCACCTCGTCCCAGCCCGCCGTGTCCAGCGGGCGATCGTCCTCGAAGCGCTCCGCTAGCAGCGGTGAGCTGCGCGCGGCCGCGACGAACGTGACCCGAAGTGGCATGCGGCGATGGTGTGACGCGCATGTGCGCAGGTCAAGGGCTATGGGGCGGTGACCTGCCGGACGTGGAGGAAATGTTACCCAAAGGTCAGGAGGTGTCCGACAAGTCAGCCGGAATGCCCCTCGGGCGAGGTGTAGTAGAGCGCCATCCACTGGTCCGGGTGTTCGAGCGGGGCGAAGCCGAGCTTCGCGTAGACCCCGTGCGCGTCGTGGGTGGCGAGCAGCACGCGCCGCACGCCGTACGGCCGCAGGTGCTCGCGCACCGCGCCGACCATCGCCGTGCCGACGCCCTTGCCGCGCACCGACGGGTCGACGTAGACGTCGCAGAGCCAGGCGAACAGCGCCTGGTCGGTCACCACGCGCGCGTACGCCACCTGCTCCCCGCTGCCGGTGTCGTAGACCCCGAAGTTGAGCGAGCCCGCCATCGCCCGCTCCTGCTGGTCCAGCGGGCGGCCGGTCGCCCAGTAGGCGTCGGTGGCGAGCCAGCGGTGGACCCGCTCGACGTCCACGCGGTCGGTGTCGGCGGAGAACTCGTAGCCCTCAGGGAGGCCGGGTGCGTCGCTCATGCGGGGGATCCTCGCCGGTCGGGCGCGCCGGCGTCGATCGGATTTCAGGGTCTGGGACGCAGCACCTCGTCGCACGCGGCCCGCAGCCGTCGTACCCCCTCAAGGAGCTCGCCCGTGCCCGCGACCGCGGCGAAGCTCAGACGGACGTGGGCGGCCGGGGCCTCGGCGCTGAAGTACGGGCGGCCCGGGGTGATGGACACCCCGGCGCGGAGCGCGGCGGCGGTCAGGGTGGTGTCGTCGGTGCCGTCGGGCAGGCGCGGCCAGAGGTGGTAACCCCCGGAGGGGATGTGCGGGAGGGCGAGTTCGGGGATGTGGTGGGCGAGGGCGCCGGTGAGAGTGTCCCGGCGAGCCTTCAGCTCGGCGGCGAGGTTGCGCAGGTGGCGCGGCCACGCCGGGGAGCCGACGAGTTCCAGGGCGGCCTCCTGGAGCGGGCGGGGGACGAAGAAGGTGTCGACGATCTGGATGGCGCGCAGCCGTTCCAGGACCGGGCCGCGGGCGGCCAGGGCGGCCACCCGGAAGCTCGGCGAGGTGGCCTTGGTGAGCGAGCCGACGTGCACGACGACGCCGTCCGGGTCGTCGGCGGCGAGCGGGCGGGGCAGCGGGCCCGCATCGGCGTGCACCAGCCGACGCACGTAGTCGTCCTCGATCACGAACGCGCCGGACTCGCGGGCGATGCGCAGCACCTCGGCGCGCCGGTCGGGGGCGAGGACGGCACCGGTCGGGTTCTGGAAGAGGGGCTGGCAGACGAACACCCGGGCACCGGTGGCCCGGAAGGCGTCGGCGAGGAGGGCGGGTCTCACGCCGTCGGGGTCGACCGGGACCGGGACCGGGCGCAGGCCGGCGGCGCGGGCGATGGCGAGCATGCCGGGGTAGGTGGGCGACTCGACCAGGACCGGGGCGCCGGGCGGGGCGAGCGCGCGCAGGGCGGTGGCGAGGGCGGACTGGCCGCCGGACGCGATCAGCACCTCCGCCGCGGTGACCGCGCCACCGATGTCCCGCGCGAACCATTCACGCAGCTCGGGAAGGCCTTCGAGCGGCGGCCGGCCCCAGGCGCCGGGGCGGCGGCCGGCCCGTGCCAGGGCCGCCGCCATGGCGCGTTCGGGCTCCAGCGAGGCGTGCAGGTAGCCGCCGCTGAGTTCCAGCACGCCGGGCGGCGGGGCGGCCAGGCACACGGTGACCCCGGAGGCGTCGACGGTGCGCGGGACCACGTCGAGGGCGCCGTCGGCGCTGAGCGCCACCTCCTGCCAGGAGGTGTCCCCGACGGGCTCGGCAGCGGTGCGCGGCGGGGCCTTGAAGGCACCGGCCCCGGGCCGGGTGACCACCAGGCCCTCCGCGACCAGGTGGGCCAGCGCCCGGGAGACGGTCACCGGGCTCACCCGGAACCGCTCGACGAGGGCCCTGCTCGACGGGAGCTTTCCACCTGGAGAATAGCGGTCGAGATCCTGTCGCAGCTGTTCCGCCAGTTCCGCGACACTGCTACGCTCATTCATGAGAGCACAGAGTAGCGCTACCGGCCTGACATCGATAACGGTCAGCGCGTCCCCGGCCGACACCCCGGGCCCGGCCGCCCCCTCGACCGCCCGTTCCGCCCACCGGCTCGGCACCCTGCAGGCCGCGCTCGGCGTCGTCGCCTTCTCCCTCACCTTCCCGGCCACCGCCTGGGGTCTAGAAGGCTTCGGGCCGTGGGCGCTGGTGGCGGTGCGGAGTGTGCTCGCGGCGACCATGGCGGGCGGCTGCCTGCTGTTCCTGCGGATACGCCTGCCCGAACGCCGGCACTGGGCGGGCCTGGCCGTCGTCGCCGCCGGAGTGGTACTCGGCTTCCCGCTGCTGACCACGCTCGCCCTGGAGACCTCCACCACCTCGCACGCGGCCGTCGTGGTGGGCCTGCTCCCGTTGACCACCGCCGTCTTCTCGGCCCTGCGTACCGGCATCCGCCCGTCCCGCGCGTTCTGGGCGGCGGCCCTCGCGGGCGCGGCTGCCGTGCTGGCGTTCACCGTCGCGCAGAGCGGCGGGGCGCTCACGAGTGCCGACGGCTACCTGTTCGGGGCGCTCGTGGTTTGCGCGGCCGGGTACACCGAGGGCGGCCGGCTGGCCCGGATCATGCCGGGCTGGCAGGTCATCGGCTGGGCCCTGGTGGGCTGTCTGCCGCTGACCCTCCCGGCCGCCGTGGTCGCGCTGTGCTACGAGCCGGTCGTCTGGAACGCGCACGGGGTGGCGGGTGTGCTGTGGGTGGCGGCGGGTTCGCAGTTCCTCGGCCTGGTGGTCTGGTACCGGGGCATGGCGGCCGTCGGCATCCCGAAGGCCAGCCAGTTGCAGTTGGCCCAGCCGCTGCTCACACTGGTGTGGTCGGTGCTGCTGCTGGGCGAGCACCTCACCGCGGCCGCTCCACTCACGGCCGCCGCCGTGCTCGTGTGCATCGCCGTCACCCAACGATCGCGATCGTGAGGAGGCCCTGGAGATGCGTGCATCCAAGGGCGACCAGCTTGTCCAGCACGGCAGGGTGGTCGGACAGCACGACCAGGTATCGGAAGTCGTCCAGGTACTCGGCCCCGAGGGCACTCCGCCCTACCGGGTCCGGTTCGAGGACGGCCACGAGGCCATCATGTCCCCCGGTCCGGACTGCCAGGTCAGGCACCGGGAGATCAACGAACAGCGCTGAGCGCTCCGCTGGAAGCGCCGCGTCCCGTCTGCCGTTGGTCGGCTGCGGCGCCGCCGTGGCTGGTCGCGCAGTTCCTCCCCCAGCCTTCGGCCGGGGGTACCCCCAGCGCCCCTTCGGGGCGCTGTCGAACCGCGGCGGAATTCGCTGGAGCCGCTGAGACCGGGGGCGAACGCTCGCTGGTCACCTCGGTGGGGTCGCCGGCTCGTGGTAGTGGTCGGCGACCACCCGGGCGAGCGCGCCGACGGGGTCGGTGGCCACGTCCTTCGCCGCGAAGTAGACATGCCCGCCCACCTGCGGATAGCGGTCGGCCAGGGTGAGGTGCCGGGACAGCTCGGCCGGGTCCTGCCAGGCCGCGGGGGCATCGGCGGCGCCCG
The DNA here is from genome assembly GCF_040680735.1 of Streptomyces sp. NPDC051987. Taxonomy (NCBI): domain Bacteria; kingdom Bacillati; phylum Actinomycetota; class Actinomycetes; order Kitasatosporales; family Streptomycetaceae; genus Streptomyces; species Streptomyces sp. NPDC051987. The sequence continues at coordinate 21,531 of NZ_JBFAXI010000014.1, forward strand.
CCTGGTAGAGCGCTTCGCCGATGTACAGCTGCGTCCCGGAGCCCTTGGCCACGCCCGCCCACCAGTCGACGACCTTGGCGTAGTCGGCGGCGGTGTTGCCGATCTGCCAGTACACCTGCGGCACGATGTAGTCGATCCAGTTCTTCTGCACCCAGGTGCGGGTGTCCGCGTAGAGGTCGTCGTACGTCTCGACGCCGGCCCTGGTGTCCGAGCCCCGGGAGTCGGTGGCGGCGTTGCGCCACACCGCGAACGGACTGATCCCGAAGCGGGTGCCGGGCCGCAGCTTCCGCACGCCCGCGGCGACCTCGGTCACCAGCTTGTCGATGTTGTCCCGCCGCCAGGCCGCCCGCGACGGGAAGTCACCGCCATGGGCGTCGTACGCGTCGTCGTCGTCGAAGGTCTGCCCGGCCACCGGGTACGGGTAGAAGTAGTCGTCGAAGTGGACCGCGTCCACGGGGTACCTGGCGACGGCGTCGAGGATCGCCTGCTCCACGAAGGTGCGCACGGCCGGGATGCCGGGGTTGTAGTACAGCTTGCCGCCGTAGGGCACCGCCCAGTCCGGGTGCTTGCGGGCCGGGTGCGAGGCGACCAGCCTGCCCGGGTCGGTGTGGTTGGCGATCCGGTACGGGTTGAACCAGGCGTGCAGGCGCAGGCCCCGGGCGTGCGCCTCCTCGACCGCCGTGCCCAGCGGGTCCCAGCCGGGGTCCTTGCCCTGGGTGCCGGTGAGGTACTGCGACCAGGGCTCGTAGGGCGAGGGCCAGAACGCGTCGGCGGTGGGCCGTACCTGGAACATCACGGTGTTCAGCCGGTGGTCGACCGCCTTGTCCAGGTAGGCGGTCAGTTCCTTGCGCTGCTCGGAGGCCGACAGCCCGGTGCGGGAGGGCCAGTCGCGGTTGGCGACGGTCGTCAGCCACATGCCGCGCATCTCGGTGGCCGCCCGGCGGGGCCGTCCCGACGGCGCGGCCGCGCCCGGTGCCGCCGACGTCAGCAGGGACAGTGCCGCCAACGCGAACGCCCTGCGGGACACTCGTGCCATCGTCGGACCCTCTCACTCCGCGGATCCGTCCGGTCACGGATCGCCTACGCGGCACAGGATTCCCGCACCCGGACGATCGATCATCGATACTTACGGGTAACGTGCTCGAACGGAGCAGGCGCCGGATCCGGAGGACCTGCCGGCCGCTCGTAGATCAGCGAAAGGGACGATGTGACCGACATCGAGAAGGTCGGAGTCGTGGGCTGCGGCCAGATGGGAGCGGGGATCGCCGAGGTCGCCGCCCGCGCCGGTCTGGACGTGCGGGTGGCCGAGACCACCGGCGAGGCGCTGGAGATCGGCCGCACCCGGCTGTACAACTCCCTGGCCAAGGCTGCCGAGCGGGGCAAGATCTCCGAGGAGGAGCGGGACGCCACGCTGGCCCGGCTGAGCTTCACCACGGACCTCGGCGAGTTCGCCGACCGCGACCTGGTGATCGAGGCGGTCGTGGAGAACGAGCAGGTGAAGACGGAGATCTTCCAGGTGCTCGACCAGGTGATGACCCGCCCGGACGCCATCCTGGCCTCCAACACCTCCTCGATCCCGCTGGTGAAGCTGGCGGTCGCCACCTCGCGCCCCGACCACGTCATCGGCATCCACTTCTTCAACCCGGCCCCGGTGCAGAAACTGGTCGAGCTGATCCCGGCGCTCACCACCTCCGAGGGCACCCTCAGCCGCGCCCAGCTGTTCGCCGAGAAGGTGCTCGGCAAGCACGCGATCCGCGCCCAGGACCGCTCCGGCTTCGTGGTCAACGCGCTGCTGGTGCCCTACCTGCTGTCGTCCATCCGGATGTTCGAGTCCGGCATCGCGAGCCGCGAGGACATCGACAACGGCATGGAGATGGGCTGCGCCCACCCCATGGGCCCGCTGAAGCTGTCCGACCTGATCGGCCTGGACACCATCGTCTCCATCGCGAACAGCATGTACGCCGAGTACAAGGAGCCGCTGTACGCCGCTCCCCCGCTGCTCCAGAGGATGGTCGAGGCGGGCCGGCTGGGCCGGAAGACCGGGTCGGGGTTCTACACGTACGGCTGAGCACACCCGGCTGTCACACCCCGCTGACTACAGGGAGCGATGCTCCACGGGCCCGGCACCTCCTTCGGTGCCGGGCCCGCGTGTTTCACACTCCGTGTGCACTCTGGGCACGCATATGCCCTTCGCACACTCTCCCCACGCGCTCACCAGGCGAGTTCACTCTTCATGCGCATGTAAAGGGATGCGGAACCACACCCTCGATCACGCAAAGGAGCGGACCCGTGACCACCGAACCGGAGCATCCCGTGATCCAAGGAGAACTCGCAGAGTTACGTCGTCGCCTCGATGTGGCCTACGCCCAGGTCGAGGGAGGGCTGAACCTGCTCAGCCATCGCACCAAGGAGACCGCCAAGGAACTGGACGAGCTCAACACCCGCCTGGCCTCGCTGGAACACGCCCGCTGGCCGCTGCCCTCCCTCGCCGCGCTCACCGCACTGGGCGCCCTCGTCGTCACGGTCTGGCAGGCACTGGCGCACTAGTCGTCGGTGAGCCTCATGTGATGCAGGAGGAGTAACGCGGCCGCCATGTTGGCGGCCGGGACCTCCCCGCGGGCGATCATGTCCGGGACGAGCTTGAGCGGGACCCACTCCCGGCGGTCCGACTCGAAGTCGTCCACGGGGTGCCCGACGTACTCGCCCTCGCCGGACCAGTAGATGTGGTGCCGGGCGTCGGTGAGACCGTTGGACGGCTCCACGGTCATGAGGTGGTGCAGGGTCCCCGGCCGCCAGCCGGTCTCCTCCTCCAGTTCCCTGGCGGCCGCGACGGCGATGTCCTCGCCGTCCTCGACGACTCCCGCCGCGAGTTCCCAGCCCCAGCTGTCGGTGATGAAACGGTGGCGCCACAGGAGGAGGACCTCGTCCGCCTCGTTGACCACCGTCGCCACGGCCACCGGCCGCAGCCGTATCAGGAAGTGGTCGAGGTGCCGGCCGTCCGGCAGCTCGACATCCGCGAGATTGACGCTGAACCAGCGGTTTTCATACACAGTTTGTTCGTTCTGTTTCGTCCACTGCACGGTTCTGCCACCTTCCGTCGAGTAAGTGGCAATATCGCAGCAGCGGCTCTGAAGGCCTACCGCGCCTGGAGCGGTACGCGCAGTGCGCCGTCGATCAACTCGGCGGCCTCGGCGGTTCCGGCACCACCGCTGCGCACCAGGTGCTCGCGTACCGCGCGAAGTCTGTCGCGCAGTCGCTGCGACTCCATCCCTCGGGCCTGCTCGGCCATCTGCACGGCCGTGGCCACCGCGTTGTCGGCGTTCCCCTGGCGCAGTTCGATGGTGCTCAGCATGGCGAGCCGGTGCACCCGCCCCCGGTCGTGGGCGGGGTTGTCGACGGCGGCCGCGGCGTGCTCCCGGGCCGCCGCGAGCTCGCCGAGACTCAGCAGCGCCTCGGCCACCTGCACATTGACCAGGCCAGGCTGGACATAGCCGGTCTCGTCGGGTTCGTGGCCCCGCCTGATGCGTTCGGCGGCCGACTCCGCCCGCCGGATGCAGGACAGCGCGCTCGTGCCGTCGCCGAGGTGGGCGTACGCCTTGGCCTGCATCGCGTAGAGGTCGGAGGCGAGTGCAGGGGTGATGTGTTTGCCCGCGGTGCGCAGCGCGGCCTCGGCGAAGGCGACCGCCTGCCGGAACTCCCGCATGAACAGTGCCTGGTTGACCAGGAGCGCGATGACGTACGCGCCAAGTCCCCGGTCCCCGCTCGCCTTCGCCAGGCGCAGCGCCTGGTGGAAGTAGCGCTGGGCGAGCCCGTGCGCGTCGGAGTCGTACGCGCAGATGCCCGCGATCGCCACCAACCCACCGGTCGCCCGGTGCAGTTGACGGCCCGTGGCATCGGTGTAGCTGCCGCGCAGCAGCGGCGCCGCCTCGGCGTTGAGGAAGCCGACGATCCGGGTACGGGTGGCCATGCCGCCGGCCTTGCGGTACATCTGCTCGTAGTGCGCGCGGGCGGCGCGCAGCATCTCCAGGTCGGCCGGCGTCACCCGGTGCCGTCCGCCGCGCGAGACGTCGACGTCCTCCGGCGGGTTCTCCCATTCCCACACCGGCATCACGGCGGGCGTGCCGGTGACGGCGGGGGCGCCGAGTATGTGCGGGCGCTGTTGTTCGTCGGAGCGCCACAGCGCGGTGGCCCGTTCGACGAAGCCGGAGAGCGAGGTGGCGTGCGGGACGCCGGGCTCGCCGGGTACCCCGAGGCCGATGTCGTCGAGGGTGACCTGGCGGTGCAGCCGGGCGGCGAGCACCTCGCAGATCAGGTCCGGCACCTGGCCACGCGGCCGCTGGCCCTTCAACCACCGGGCGACCGCGGTGTGTTCGTAGCGTAGCGAGAGTCCGCGGGCCCGGCCCGCCTGGTTGACGTGGGCGGCGAGACCGGCGTGCGAGATCCCCGCCTCGTCCAGGATCGCGTCGAGCAGTGAGTTGGGCTGCATGAATGCCCCCCGAGTGGCCTGGTGCCGTCAGCGTAGTGCCGGTGCGTTCACACGGGGTGTGAACGAAGTGCGCGAATCCGTAGCGTGCGCGCGCTGTCGCGGAGAGTGTCGGGCCGGTTGACTGAGTTGCCTCGCAAGAGGCCGGCCGGGCCGCCGGCTCCCCCTCGAACAGTGCGGTGGCCTGGCCGTCGGCTCGGCCGACATCAGGGGGCTAGCCGTGCGTTGTCGGCTGCGGGTGCGGTGGGGTTGCTCGCGCAGTTCCCCGCGCCCCCGAGCAGGCGTGTGGGTGCGTGCGTTCGTTGCGCAGCACCAGGAGGGCAATGTCGTCGGTGGGGCGGCCGGCTGTGTGGTGGAGCACGGCTGTGAAGACCGTACGGAGGATGCTCTGGGGCGAGACCGGGCGGCTTCGTACCGCTGCCGCCAGGGCTTCCGGCAGGGAGAAGAAGCGGCCTCGGGCGTCTCGGGCGTCTTCGGCACCGTCTGTGTACAGGACCAGGGACTCGTCGGCGAGCAGATGGCCACAGGACGTAGCGGCGAGGTCCGACGGCAGCGGGAACAGCCCGAGGGGCGGCAGCGGGTCTGCCCGAGAGAGCAGTTCGACCCTTGACCCACTGATCAGGTACGGCCATGGGTGGCCGCAGTTGAACGCGCTGAGCCCGCCGTCTGTCGCGATCTCCAGCAGAAACAGGGTGACGAACTCCTCGGCGACCGGGCTGTCGGGGTCCTGGCCGCTGGACGGGTGCTCGGCCCTGGCTCGTTCCCGTAGGTGTCGGGCGAGGGCGCGGTCCAGGCGGCCCAGGACCCGGGCCAGTTCGGGTTCGTCGTGGGCGGCCTCGCGGAAGCTGCCGAGGACGGCGGCGGCGGTGCCGATGGCGGCGAGTCCGTGGCCGCGGACGTCACCGATCACCACACGTACGCCGTGCTCGGTGGCGACGGCCTCGTAGAGGTCGCCGCCGATGCTCGCACCCCGGTCGGCGGAGAGCTGGGCGGCGGCGACGTGCAGGCCGGCGAGCCGGGGCGGCGGCGGCCGCAGCAGCACGCTCTGCGCGGCGCCGGCGACCTCGCGGGCCTGCCGCAGCTCGCGGAGCAGGGTGCGACGGACGTGCAGTACCAGACCGGTGCCGACCGCGAGGAACACGGCGCTGGTGACGATCCGCGCGCCGAGCCCGGTCTGCTGGGCCAGTGGGCAGCCGAACTTGTAGCCGACCGCGACGGCGCCCCACACCGAGGACAACCCCAGGGCACGTGCACGACGCCCGGACCGTGAGCTGGCCTTGCTGCGGATCATGCCGATGGCCCCCATGTAGGCCCTGACAGAACAGACGGACCGACCCCGAAAGGCCGGTCCGATTCTGTCGACGGGATGCACCGAAAAGGCCATGTCCCGGATGGATCTCACCCAAATGAGTGACCATCAACCAGACACCCGCATGTATGCAGGTCACCGTCATGTTTCACACCGCGAAGGGCAACGCCCCGTGAGGGGCGCGGGGAACTGCGCGATCAGCCACGATGAACCCGCAGCCGGCCGACAGCAGTTCCCCCTACGGCGGCTAGCCGCGCAGCACCGCTCCCGTACGCTCCCCGGCAAGGGCGACAGCCGCATCGCGAGCAGCCGACGCCTCTTCGACGGTCAGCGTCCGGTCACCGGCTCGGAACCGCAGCGCATACGCCAGCGACTTCTTGTCCTCGCCGAGCTGCGCAGCATTCTCGTACACGTCGAACAGCCGGATCGCCTCCAGGAGTGCACCGGCGCCCTCACGCAGCGCCGCCTCGACCTCCGCCGCGGGTACCGGCTTGTCCACCACGAGGGCGACATCCTGCGTGGCCACCGGGAACGTCGAGATGCTCGGCGCCTGCGGGGTGCCGTCGCCGACCTGCTCCAGCGCGTCCAGGTCGAGCTCCATCGCGCTGGTGCGGGCCGGCAGCCCCAGCGCCTTCACCACCCGCGGGTGCAGCTCGCCGGCGTGGCCGACGACCCGCTCGGCGCCGCCGGCCACCACGACCAGCTCGGCGCACCGGCCGGGGTGCCACGGCCCGTACTGGCCGGACCGCACGATCAGCTCGGCGCCCGCCTCGGCGGCGACCGTCCGCGCGGCCTGGACCGCGTCGGCCCAGTCGGCCGGACGGCCCTTGCCCCACCAGCCGGCCTGCTCGCGGGCGCCCGCGAGGACGACGGCGACATGGCGCGGCTGCTCGGGCAGCACGGCGTTCAGCCCGGCGAGCTCCTCGTCGGTCGGGCGGCGGTCGACCGGGAGGTGACCGGCGACGCCCTGCTCCGCGCGGGGCAGGAAGACCAGGCCTGTCTCGAACAGCGCCAGGTCGTGCGCACCGCGACCGTCGTTGCGCCGCAGCGCGCCGAGCAGGCCCGGGAGCAGCGAGGTGCGGAGCGCGGGCTCCTCGTCGTTGAGCGGGTTGGTGAGCTTGACGACGCGGCGGGCCGGGTCGTCGGCGGCCAGGCCCAGCTGGTCGAAGACCTGCTCGCTGACGAACGGGTAGTTCGGCGCCTCGACGTAGCCGGCCCCGGCCAGCGCCCGGCCCACCCGGCGGTGCAGGCGCTGCCGGTGGGTCAGGCCCCGGCCGGACGGCGGCTTGGGCAGCGTGGAGGGCAGGTTCTCGTAGCCCTCCAGGCGGATGACCTCTTCGGCCAGGTCGTTCCGCTCCAGGAGGTCGGGCCGCCAGGACGGCACGGTGACGAGCAGCTCGTCCTGCCCGTAGACGTCGCAGCCGACCTCCTGGAGGCGGCGGACGACGGTCTCCCGGCCGTACTCGACGCCCGCGACCTTGTCGGGGTGGTTCGCCGCGACGGTGATGGTGTGCGGCGCGGACGGCGCGATGACCTCGGTGACCCCGGCCTCGGCGGTGCCGCCGGCGAGCAGCACCAGCAGGTCGACCGTGCGCTGTGCGGCGGCGGCCGCGGCCTGCGGGTCGACGCCGCGCTCGAAGCGGCGGGAGGCCTCGGAGGACAGCTTGTGCCGGCGGGCGGTGCGCGCGATGGCGACGGCGTCGAAGTGGGCCGCCTCGACGACCACGTCGGTGGTGGCGTTCTCCAGGTCGGCGTGGTCGGCGATCTCGGTGTTGGCGCCGCCCATGACGCCCGCGAGGCCGATCGGGCCGCGGTCGTCGGTGATGACCAGGTCCTCGGCGTGCAGCTTCCGCTCCACACCGTCGAGGGTGACGATCTTCTCGCCCTCGACCGCGCGGCGGACGCCGATGGTGCCCTGGACCAGCTTGCGGTCGTAGGCGTGCAGCGGCTGGCCGAGCTCCATCATCACGTAGTTGGTGACGTCGACCGCGAGGGAGATCGGGCGCATGCCGACCTTCTGCAGCCGGCGCTGGAGCCAGATCGGGGAGCGGGCCTCGGGGCTCAGACCGGTGACGGTGCGCGCGGTGAAGCGGTCGCAGCCGAGCGGGTCCAGGACCTGGACCGGGTAGCCGAAGGCGTTCGGTCCCGGTACGTCGAGGAGCGCGGGGTCGCGCAGCGGCAGGCCGTAGGCGATCGCGGTCTCGCGGGCCACGCCGCGGATGGACAGGCAGTCGCCGCGGTTGGCGGTGACGGCGATGTCCAGGACCTCGTCGACCAGTTCGAGCAGTTCGATGGCGTCCTTGCCGACCTCGGTCTCCGGCGGCAGCACGATGATGCCGTGGGTGCCGTCGTCGCCCATGCCCAGTTCGTCGCTGGAGCAGATCATGCCGTGGGAGGTCTTGCCGTACGTCTTGCGCGCGGCGATGGCGAAGCCGCCGGGCAGCACGGCGCCCGGGAGCACGACCACGACCTTGTCGCCGACGGCGAAGTTGCGGGCGCCGCAGACGATCTCCTGCGGTTCACCGGTGCCGTTGGCACCGCCGACGTCGACGGTGCAGAAGCGGATCGGCTTCTTGAAGCCCTCCAGCTCCTCGATGGTCAGCACCTGACCGACGACCAGGGGGCCCTTGAGGCCGTCGCCGAGCTGCTCGACGGTCTCGACCTCGAGACCGGCCGAAATGAGTTTGGCCTGCACGTCGCGGCCGGTCTCGGTGGCCGGCAGGTCGACGTACTCCCGCAGCCAGGAAAGCGGGACCCGCATCAGATCTCCATCCCGAACGGCCGGGTGAACCGGACGTCACCCTCGACCATGTCTCGCATGTCCTCGACGTTGTGGCGGAACATCAGCATCCGCTCGATGCCGAACCCGAAGGCGAAGCCGCTGTACTTCTCCGGGTCGACGCCGCAGGCGGTGAGCACCCGCGGGTTGACCATGCCGCAGCCGCCCAGCTCGATCCAGCCCTCGGAGGAGCAGGTACGGCAGGGGCGGTCGGGGTTGCCGACGGACTCGCCCTTGCAGACGTAGCAGAGCATGTCCATCTCGGCGGACGGCTCGGTGAAGGGGAAGAAGTTCGGCCGCAGCCGGGTCTTCATGCCCTCGCCGAACAGCGACTGGACCATGTGGTCCAGGGTGCCCTTGAGGTCGGACATGGTCAGGCCCTCGTCGACGGCGAGCAGCTCGACCTGGTGGAAGACCGGGGTGTGCGTGGCGTCCAGCTCGTCGGTGCGGTACACGCGGCCGGGGCAGATCACGTACACCGGCAGCTCACGGTCGAGCAGGGAGCGGATCTGCACCGGGGAGGTGTGGGTGCGCAGCACGACGCCGGACTCGGTGCCGCCCTCGGGGCCCTGCACGAAGAAGGTGTCGGCCTCCCCGCGGGCCGGGTGGTCCGGGCCGATGTTGAGGGCGTCGAAGTTGAACCACTCGGCCTCCACCTGCGGACCCTCGGCCACCTCGTAGCCCATGGCCACGAAGATGTCCTCGATGCGGTCGGACAGGGTGGTCAGCGGGTGGCGGGCGCCGGCCGGGACGCGGTCGTAGGGCAGCGTGACGTCCACCGCCTCCTCGACCAGCACCCGGGCGTCACGCTCGGCCTCCAGCTCCTCCTGACGGCCGGAGAGGGCCTTGTTCACCGCGCCGCGGGCCTGGCCGACCAGCTTGCCGGCGGCGGCCTTGGCGTGCGGGGGCAGGGCGCCGATCTCTCGGTTGGCGAGGGCCAGCGGGGAGGTGCCGCCGGTGTGGGCGACCTTGGCCTCCTGGAGCGCGTCGAGGGAGTCCGCGGCGGCGAAGGCGGCGAGCGCCTCGTCCCGCATGCGCTCGATCTCTTCCGGTTTCAACGCCTCGACCTCGACAGGGTCGTACGACTTATTGGGTGCCGACATCTCTTCCCGTGCTTCCGATTCGCTGGCTGATGGTCCCCGAGACCGTTGGTGGGCCGTGAGAAGGACACAAAGGTGCCAAAGGCCGAGTCTAACGGGGTGGAGGTATACGGAGAGCCCGTGGGCCGTCAGGCGAGATACGCCGGAGTGGCCACGGGCAACGTAAATCGGAACTCGGCGCCGCCGCCGGGGGCGCGTCCGACGGTGATGGTGCCGCCGTGGGCTTCCACGATGCCCTTGACGATGTACAGCCCGAGCCCGGTGCCGCCGCGCTTGCTGCCCCGCCAGAAGCGGGTGAAGACGCGGTTCATGGACTCCTCCGGGATGCCGGGCCCCTCGTCGCTCACCGTGACCGACGTGGCGGCGTGCTCGCCCTCCCCTTCGCGGGGGGACGTCGTGGCCGTGATGTCGATGGTGACGGTTCCCTCGCCGTGCCGCACGGCATTTTCGATGAGGTTGCTGAGGACCTGGTCGACCTTGTCGGGGTCGGCCCACAGCGCGGGCAGCGGCTGCTCGACGCGGAGCAGGAAGCGGTCGGCGGGCTGCCCGGCGGCGACGTACGCCTGGATGTGCCGTCCGACGGCCGCGGCTATGTCCACGGGCTGCCGGCGCACTTCCAGCCGGCCGCTGTCGATCCGCGAGATGTCCAGCAGCTCGGCGATGAGCCGGGTGACCCGGTCGGCGTCGGCGTCGACCGTCTCCAGCATCAGCCGTTTCTGGTCGTCGGTGAACCGTTCCCACTTGGCGAGCAGGGTGGCCGTGAACCCCTTGACGGAGGTCAGCGGCGACCGCAGCTCGTGCGCCACGGTGGCGATCAGCTCGGCGTGGCTGCGTTCGGTGCGCCGCCGGGCCTCGGTGTCCCGCAGCGACACGACGACGCGGCGGACGGGCCCGGTCGGCTCGGCGCGCACGTACCGGGCCGACACCAGCACCTCCCGGCCGCCGGGCAGCAGCAGGTTCCGCTCCGGCTGGCCGACCCGGATGGCGAGGCCGCCGTAGGGGTCGGTGAGCTGCCACCAGCGCCGGCCTTCCAGATCCTCTAACGGCAGCGCCTTCTCCAGGCGCTGCCCGAGGGCGTCGCCGGGCGCGGTCAGGGTGATACGGGAGGCGGCGGCGTTGAAGCAGACGACGAGACCGTGTTCGTCGGCGACCACCAGGCCGTCGGGCAGTTCGTCGGGGTCGATGCCGAGCCCGGTGGCGTCGCCGTGCCGGGGGGCCGGGACGCGTCCGCCCGGCACGTTGCTGGTGCCGACACTCATACCCCGTACTCCACCTCTCAGACGGCGCAGCAGGCCCCCGGGCTGGTCACCCTACTAGCCCCTGCCGTCGGATTTCCCGCCGTCCGCCCGCGGCAGGCGGGAATCCGACGTCCGGAGCCAGCTCTCGGTGACGGAACGGCACCCTCCGGAGGCCCGCTGTGCACGGGCCGATGCGTAGAGACATACGGCGGCGGCGGTGGCGAGGTTCAGGCTCTCGGCCTTCCCGTGGATGGGGACGCGGACGACGGCGTCCGCGAGCGCGCGGGTCTCCTCCGGGAGCCCCCAGGCCTCGTTCCCGAACACCCATGCCGTGGGGCCGCCCATGGTCCCCTTGTCGAGCTCGTCGTCGAGGTCGTCGGTCCCGGCCCCGTCGGCGGCGAGAATCCGCACGCCGACGCTCTGCAGCCCGGCCACGGCCTGCTCGACCGGCACGCCGACGGCGACGGGGAGGTGGAAGTGCGACCCGACGGAGGCGCGGACCGCCTTCGGGTTGTAGAGGTCGACGGACGCGTCGGTGAGGACGACGGCGTCCGCGCCGGCGGCGTCGGCGCAGCGCAGCACGGTCCCGGCGTTCCCGGGGTCACGGACATGGGCCAGGACGGCGACCAGCCGGGGGCGGGCGGCGAGGATGTCCTCGAACGGGGTGTCGAGGAACCGGCACACCCCGACCAGCCCCTGGGGTGTCACGGTGGTGGAGATGTCGGCGATGACGTCCTCGGAGGCGAGGTGGATCCGGGCGCCGGCCGCCCTGGCCTCCCCCACGATGTCGGCGTAGCGCTCCGCCGCGTCCAGGGTCGCGAACAGCTCGACGAGCGTCGCCGTGTCACCGGCCCGGTGCCCGGCCGCCTCCCGCACGGCCTGCGGACCCTCGGCGAGGAACAGCCGGTCCCTGCCCCGGAAGTTCCGCCGCCCCAGCCGCCGGGCGGCGGCCACACGGGCGGAGCGGGGGGAGATCAGCTCGGGCGTGGGCATGTTCTTTCTTCACCTTCAGCGAAAGATTCCCCGCCGCGACGGCGAGCAACCACGACGTACGTTTTCGGCGGTGCCGAGCCCTGGGCCCGGGGCTGGTTCACTCACCCGCGTGGGCGCGGCTACGCGCCCTGAAGGGGCGGGGAACTGCGCGACAAGCCCCCACCGGCCCGCGGCCGAGGAACATGCCGCGGCTCCGGCAACAGCAGGACCCGCAAGCCCTGAAGCCTGCGGGTCCTCGAGTCACGTCGGCCGAAGCCAGCGCGGCGTCACGCCGCCTTGGGGGCGTTCACGTCCGACGGCAGCGCCTTCTGCGCCACCTCGACGAGCGCCGCGAAGGCGCTCGCGTCGTTGACGGCCAGCTCCGCCAGGATCTTGCGGTCGACCTCGACGTTCGCGGCCTTCAGACCCTGGATGAAGCGGTTGTAGGTGATGCCGTTGGCGCGGGCAGCGGCGTTGATGCGCTGGATCCACAGCTGACGGAAGTCGCCCTTGCGCTTCTTGCGGTCGTTGTAGTTGTAGACCAGCGAGTGGGTGACCTGCTCCTTGGCCTTGCGGTAGAGGCGCGAACGCTGACCGCGGTAGCCGGAGGCCTGCTCGAGGATCGCCCGGCGCTTCTTGTGGGCGTTGACTGCCCGCTTGACGCGTGCCACTTGTTAACTCCTTGTAGCGGGGCCGCGGTTGGACTCACGCGGCCCGGAAACGACTGGGTCCCGGTTGGTCTGACTCAGGGCGCCGAGGGCGCCCGCGTGTCACTTGCCGAGAAGCTTCTTGATCTTCGCGGTGTCACCCGGGGCCATCTCGGCGTTGCCGGTGAGGCGACGCGTCACACGGGACGACTTGTGCTCGAGCAGGTGGCGCTTGCCGGCGCGCTCACGCAGGACCTTGCCGGAGCCGGTGACCTTGAAGCGCTTGCTGGCACCGCTGTGCGTCTTGTTCTTCGGCATAGCGCCGTTATCTCCTCGTCGGTGGCGCTCCGGTGCCCGGTCGTGAAACCGGGCACGGTGGAACGTCGCTCTTGTATCGATTACATCCTGGGGCTCGCGCCCCGGGTGCTGACCTGGGGCGTTTCCCCCGGGATCACGCCTCGACGTGCTCCTCAGCGGGCACCTCGGCCTCGGCGGTCTCAGCCTCGGCTTCGGCAGGGTTCTGCGAACGACCGGGGTTGGCCTTCGCTTCCGCCTTGCGGGCTTCCTGCGCCTGCCTGGCCTCGGCCATGGCCTCGGTCTTCTTCTTGTGCGGACCGAGAACCATGATCATGTTCCGGCCGTCCTGCTTCGGGTTCGACTCCACGAAACCGAGGTCCTGGACGTCCTCCGCGAGCCGCTGCAGCAGTCGGTAGCCCAGCTCGGGCCGGGACTGCTCGCGACCACGGAACATGATCGTGATCTTGACCTTGTCGCCCTGCTTGAGGAACCGGACGACGTGACCCTTCTTGGTGTCATAGTCGTGCGGGTCGATCTTCGGCCGGAGCTTCATCTCCTTGATGACCGTGTGCGCCTGGTTCTTGCGCGCCTCACGGGCCTTCATGGCCGACTCGTACTTGAACTTCCCGTAGTCCATGAGCTTGCACACGGGCGGACGGGCGTTCGCCGCGACCTCGACCAAGTCCAGGTCGTACTCCTGCGCAAGCTCCAGGGCCTTAGCGAGCGGGACGATGCCCACCTGCTCGCCACTGGGACCGACAAGTCGCACCTCGGGAACGCGAATCCGGTCGTTGATGCGGGGCTCGGCGCTGATGGATCCTCCTCGGTAGCACCACGCGACGGCCTGGCGGGCAGCCGCGTAACGTCTGTTTTCGTAAGACCTAACCGCGCCGAAGCACAAAAAATGCCCCGGACGATCACAGGCGGGGCTCCTCGAACTACCGGAACACCGCCGCGGGGATCGCGGGGCGCACAATCGGACGGAACGCCGCCGCCGTGAACGACGGAGCGACCGTCTGACCGGTGACCCGCCGCCCGGGGGGGCGGTCGGGTGGGAGTTCGAAGCCTCCACTTGTGGGCCGGTCCAGCTAGCCGTGTGGCATACCTGTCCGGCCGGTCGTCACACCAGGCTAGCAGCAAAGCGGAGACAGGGCTAATTGAGACGACCTGGGGCTAAGTAAGAGCCTCCTGCCCGCTGCGCCTATCGTGTGGGGCATGAGTGAGACGCCCCTTCCCGGCCCAGGTGACGCCGGACAGCCCGACTTCGCCGAGATGACCCGCGACATCGCCGAGGTCCCCGCGGTCGAGGTGATCGTGACGGTCGCCGTCAACCTGATGAGCGCCGCGGCCGTGAAGCTCGGTCTGACCGAGGAGGGCGACAAGTACAAGGACCTGGACGAGGCCCGCAAGCTGGTCACCGCCCTCGCCGGGCTCCTCGACGCGTCCGCGACCGAGATCAGCTCCTTCCACGCGGCCCCGCTGCGGGACGGCCTGAAGTCGCTCCAGCTGGCCTTCCGCGAGGCCTCGATCGTCCCCGACGAGCCGGGCCAGGGCCCCGGCGAGAAGTACACCGGTCCCGTCTACGGCTAGCCGCCGCTCAGTCTCTTACGTACAAGGGCTCGCCCGGAGGCGTGGTCCCGGCCGGCAGCAGTGCCAGGTCGAGGCCGCGCACCAGGCGGGCCCGCAGTGTCTCGTCGGCGGCGAGCCGCTCGGCGACGGCCCGCGCGGCCCCGGCCGGCGACGCGGTGGCCGGGTCGAGGACCAGTGCCAGCGTCCCGTCGGCGGCACCGGGCCCGAGGTGGGCGCGGAGCACGGCGGGCTCGGCGGCCACCGCGGCCCGGACAGCCCCGACCACGGCCGGGTCGGCGAGCGGGTCGGTGGTCGTGCGCCCCTCGGCCAGGGCGAGCAGCGCGGAACCGGTCAGCTCGAACGGCACCGGCCCCGCCAGGTCGAGCACCACCGTGTCGGCCTTCTCGTGCGCGGCGGCCTGCAGTGCCTGGTGCAGGGGTACGGCGACGGGCCTGGCCGCCGGGTCCCAGCGGGCCAGCGACTCGGTGGAGGTGAAGGCCGGCAGCGCGGTGCGGTGGCCCGCCTTCAGGGTGGGGACGGCCATGTCGCTGGTCTTCTCGCGGCGCAGCCCGTTCTCGTCCTCCTCCACCTCGCCGAGCACGGCGACCACCGGGACCAGGAGCCGGGCACCCTTCAGCGCCTCCAGGACGGGGCCCGTCGCCGTGCGGTCCTCGGCCCAGGCGGCCAGCGCGGCGGCCAGCCGGGGATCGGCGGAACCGTCGTCGTCGGAGTAGCCGGAGTCGGGAATGTTCTTGTTCGCCACGGTCCCCGACCCTATCGGTGGGATGCTGCTGCGGTTGTGCGGCCCCCGAAACCACTTCGACACGGCTTTCACAGGAATCTCAGTTTTCCCTGACCTACTTCTAACGTCCGGCAAACGGCTCGCACAGTCCCCGCCCCGAGCATCGCGGGCATGGACTCCCCCAGAGCCACCCCAGGATCCCGCCGGCGCCATGCCCGGCCCCGGCGCCGGGCCCTTCTCTACGTCTCGCTCGCCACGGTCGCCGTCGTCGGCGCCACCGCCGCGGGGACCGTGTACGTGAAGGCGCACGCGCGCGACAACGCCGTATCCTCGGCGGCGTCGCCGGTGCCGTCCCCCTCGGCACCGGCCTCGACGAGTGGGGAGGCGTCGGTGGAACCCGTGACGGAGCCGGCCGTGGACCGGGACGCGCTGCTGGATTCGGCGCTGGCCAAGGTGACGGTGCCCTCCGGGGCGGAGTTCTCGGTGGCCGTCCTCGACCTGGACTCCGGCGCGAGCGCGACGTACGGCGACTCGGCCTTCGACACCGCGAGCATCGTGAAGGTGGACGTCCTGGCGACGCTGCTGCTGCAGGCGCAGGACGCCGGCCGGCACCTGACGGCGACGGAGAAGGCGTACGCCACGAAGATGATCGAGAACAGCGACAACGCGTCGGCGTCAGAGCTGTGGGACGTCATCGGCGCGGCGGCGGGGCTGGACGCGGCGAACAAGCGGTTCGGGCTGACGTCGACCGAGGGGGGCGACGGGGCGCTGTGGGGGCTGACGCAGACCACGGCGGCCGACCAGCTCAGGCTGCTCCAGCAGGTGTTCGGGGACGACTCGAAGCTGAGTGCGGCCTCGCGGGCGTACCTCCAGGGACTGATGACGACGGTCGAGACGGACCAGCAGTGGGGGGTCTCGGCCGCCGCCGACGGGAGCGGGTACGCGCTGAAGAACGGGTGGCTGGCGCGGAGCACGACGGGGCTGTGGGACGTCAACAGCATCGGGCGGGTGACGGCGGGCGGGGCCGACTATCTGGTGGCCGTGCTGTCGAAGGGGACCGTGAGTCAGGCCGAGGGGATGGCGTTGGTGGAGGCGGCGGCCAAGGCGGCGGTGGGGTCGTTCACGGAGTCTTCCGGGGCGGCTTCGGCATCGGCTTCGGGTGCGGGGGAGGCTTCGGGTGCGGGGGCGGCTTCGGCTTCGGCTTCGCAGTAGGGGGAGCGTTCGCGGGTTCACGGGCGGGTGCGGGCGCGGGTCCGGTGGGGGCTGGTCGCGCGGTTCCCCGCGCCCCGTGCGGGGCGCGTCCGGTCAGGTTGCTTCGAAGGACCGGCGGCGGCCTCGCCACAGGACCGTCGCCGCCACCAGCAGGACACCGCCCGTGCCGCCGGCCAGTGGTGCGGCCCAGTCGCTCGCGCCGACTGTCCTCTGTTCCGGGTCCGGGCCGGAGCCGAAGTACTTCGTGCTGTACGCGGCCGACGTCAGGTCCTGCGTCTTCAGCCTGGCCGCCGCCTTGATCGCCGCCGCCGGGTCGATCATGCCGAAGCCCCGGGAGTCGTCGCGGCCGCCGGCCGGAGGGCTGCCGGCGGTGTCCTCCACGAGCTTCTTGATCTGGGCCGGGGTGAGTCCCGGACGGGCGGCCTTGATCAGAGCCACGGCGCCGGAGACGAAGGCGGAGGCCGCGCTCGTACCCCACCCCTCGTAGTACTTGTGATCGGGGTCGGCGATGACGATGTCGTAGCCGGGTGCGCAGACCGTGGCGTACCAGCGACGGGTGGAGAAGTCGGCGTGGACGCCGAACCTGTCCACCGCGGTGGCGGCGATGACGCCCGGGTAGGCGGCCGGGTAGGAGATGTGGTCGCCCTTCTTGCCGCCGTTGCCGGCCGAGGCGACGACCACGACGTCCTTCTTCAGGGCGTACTGGATGGCCTCGTCCTCGCTGGGCTCGGGGTGTGCGGAGGCGGAGTCGTCGCCGAGCGAGAGGTTGATGACGTCGGCGCCGTGGTCGGCGGCCCAGCGGATGCCCTCGGCAAGGGCGTCGCCGCGGGTCGTGCGGGCCTTGTCGCGAGCGCTGTCGTCGTCTTCGAGGATGACCCGCACGGGCAGGATCCTGGCCTCCGGGGCGACCCCCATCACGCCGTCGGCATGGCCGGCGCCGTGGCCGTGACCGGCGATGATGCCGGCCATGGCGGTGCCGTGGCGGGCCCAGTCCCGGTCGCCGGGCCCAGCGCCGAAGCCGATCATGTCCTTGGCGGCCAGGACGTTGCCGACCAGGTCCGGGTGGTCGGCCTCGACGCCGGTGTCCAGGACGGCGACGGTGATGCCCCGGCCCTTGGTGGTCCGCCAGGCCTCGTCGAGGTGCAGGGCGGACAGGCCCCACTGCTGGGCGCGGATGCTGTCCGCGTACGCGGTCGTGGCGGGCAGCAGGGCGAGTGAGCCGGCGAGCAGCAGGCTCACCGCGGCCCCGGTTGCGCGGCGCTTCATGAGGGCTTCTCCGTCGCCGAGCCGGCGATGTCGTGGCGCAGTCGCCGTTCGATGCGGTCGGCCAGACCCTGTGCCTCGTTGCCGAGGCCGGACTGGGCCGCCGCCGTGGTGGCGCCGGACGCCTCGGCGTCGGCGGCGGGTTGCGGGGTGTCGACGGTGCGGCCGTCGGCCCAGCCGGAGACGGCGTAGGCGACGACCGGGGCGTCGGTGAGCACGGAGATCGTCCACGAGGCCCGCTGGTGCGGCCCGAAGTGCTCGGCGGCGGTGCCCGTCGCGGCGTACGGGAGGGGCAGCAGGTCGGTACGGCGGTCCAGGCGCTCGTTCGTGAAGCGCTTGGCCAGGGCGGTCATCCCGGCCTGGTCGGCCTTGGTGAACAGCAGGCCCACGGTGGTCACGTAGCTCTGGGTGGCGTCGGTGTAGGTGGCGCGGATCAGGCGCCCGCAGCCGACGGGGGCCAGCGCCTTGCGCAGCAGCGGGTCGAAGGCGTCGGCGCAGCCGGTGGCGGGGGCGACGGCGATCCGGGTCCAGGTGCGGTCGGCTCCGCCGGGGCCGGCGCCGATGCCCTGCACGGTGGGCGGGAACAGTTCGTCGACGGGCACGTCGTGCCACAGGCCGGCGGCGGAGCTGAAGCTGGTCACCGCGGCGGCGTCGGCGCCGTCGTCGATGAGCCAGCCGCCGGTCACCGCACCGCCGATGAGGCCGAGGCCGAGCACCATGCAGGCGGCGGCCGCGACGGTACGAGGCGCCACACGACCGACCAAGGACAGCCCCCGCCCACGCTCGTCGTACCCCTCGGGCTCACCGAAGGTCACAACGGGCCGGTTCCGCGCGGGAGTTCCCGCGGTGGCGCTCCAGGACATCGAGGGGTCGGGGGCGGGACCGAAGGGCTGGGGCGGTGGCGCGGCGGACGCCGGGGGCTGCGCGGGACGCGGGGGCGGACCGGACGGCCGACGCG
>NZ_JBFAXI010000014.1:40197-59799 GCF_040680735.1 Streptomyces sp. NPDC051987
CGGAACCTCGACCTCCGGAACCGCACCCGACCGCGCCGCAGCACCGCCCGACGGAGGCTGCACCGGACGCGAAGGCGCAGCAGACGGCCGACGCGGAACCTCGACCTCCGGAACCGCACCCGACCGCGCCGCAGCACCGCCCGACGGAGGCTGCACCGGACGCGAAGGCGCAGCAGACGGCCGACGCGGGACGTCCGCCTCCTGGGTCTTTCCCGGACGCGCCGCGGGAGCGGACGCCGGAGGCTGTACCGGACGCGAGGGCGGAGCTGTCGTCGGTCGCGGGGGAACGCCGGTCGGGGCGGAGCCCGTGGGAGGCCGTGGCGGATCCGCGGGGCGCGAGGGGGTTCCGGCCGTCGCGGCGCCGCCGGACTGCCGCGGCGGGGTACCGACCGCCGGCGGGCCCGTGGGACGCGGCGGGGTGCCCGACGGCGTGTCCGGGGGACGGGGCGGGGTGTCGGGGGCCGGGGGGCGGGGCGGGCGGGGTGGTGGGGCGGCGGCCTGCGGGGGTGCGGCGGGGCGGGGCGGGGCGGTCGGGACCGGGAACGTCCGCATGTGCGGGCTCCACGCGGTGCCCGACTCGCGCGCGCCGACGGGGGCGACCGGGAAGTCGCCGCGCTGTCGGACCGGCCGGCCGGTCCCGGCCGCGCCGGACCCCTCGCTCGACGGGTCGGCGGCGCTGTCCGGCCGCCTGGGCTGCGGCCCGGCGGCCGGACGCCGTGCGTCCGGGGAGGGCGCCGGCTCCGCGCCGGTGCGCGCAGGACGCGCCGCACCGGTCGGTTCCGTCCCGGCTTGCGTACGCCTGGGCGACGGTCCCGGGCCGTACGACAGCCGGAACGGCGCGCCGCGCCCGGGGGCCGGAGGCGGTACCGCCCGGTCGGCCTCCCCGGACCTCGGCGGCGCGGGCCGGTCGGCAGGCGTCGGGGGGGCGTCCGGGAAGCGGGCCGAGGCCGGTGGGGGCGGTGCGGACGCGGACGGCCGCCCCTGGGGTGGCCGGAGGTTGGGGTAGCGGGGCCGTGTGATGCGTTCGGCGGACGTCGAGCGGCCTACGGCCCTGTCCCCCGTGCCCTGTTCGCCCTGGCCCACCACACCGCCCCGACTCGTCCGGTCATCACGACTCTGCCGCCCGCCAGGCCCACCCGGCAGCTGGTCCTGCCCGGTGATCCCGGTAGCGCCAGTGGATACGTCCGGCCGCGGCGACCGGTTCACCCGGTCCGGGCGGTCGAAGAACCCGGGCCGGTCCGCCCGCCGGGAGGCGTCGGACGTGTACGGGGCATCTCCGCGGCCGGTCCCGACGGGTCCCGGCCGGGACCCGTCGGCCGTCGGCGCGGGCCCCCCGGTGGTCTCCCTCGCGGCGGGGTCGGGCGAGGGCCGTCGCGGGATCGGGGCGTGCCGCGCTTCGCCGCTCATGCGCCCCCCGTTTCCTCGTGCCCGGGCCAACTCCTCGTACGGGCCGTCGCGCCTCCCGGCGCGGAGCCGTCCGCCCCGGGCAGGCATACCCGCACGCGCGGACCGGCATCCCGGCGCGGGTCAGGCGCCGGGTTCGTTCCGCCGTACGTGCGCGTCACTCTACGGGTTGACGGCGGGCGAACGGGAACCAGTCCGCGCCCCCGCGGCATCTGCCCGGATCGTCCCCCTACCCTGCGGTAATCCTGTCTGGCAGGCTGCGTTCATGACTGCGCGCGCCGCCGACCGGGCCCGTTACGACCGGGCCACCGCCCACCTGGACGCCCCCCTAGCGATCGTGGACCTGGAGGCCTTCGACGCCAACGCGGACGACCTCGTACGCCGAGCCGGCGGCAAGCCGGTCCGGGTAGCGAGCAAGTCCGTGCGCTGCCGCCACCTGCTGGAGCGGGTGCTCGCGAAGGAGGGCTTCGCGGGGATCATGTCGTTCACGCTCGCGGAGTCGCTGTGGCTCGCGAGGTCGGGGTTCGACGACATCCTGCTGGCGTACCCGTCCGCGGACCGGGCCCGGTTCGCGGAGCTGGCCGCCGATCCGAAGCTGGCCGCCGCCGTGACCGTGATGATCGACGACCCGGCGCACCTCGACCTGATCGACGCCGCCCGCGACGGCGGCAGCGAAGTGGTCCGGGTCTGCCTGGAGTTGGACACCTCGCTGAAGCTGTTCGGGGGCCGGGTGCGGGTCGGGGCCCGGCGCTCGCCGCTGTACTCCCCCGCCCAGCTCGCCGACCTCGCCCGGACCGTGGCCCGGCGGCCGGGCTTCCGGCTCGTCGGGATCATGGGCTACGAGGGCCACATCGCGGGGGTCGGGGACGACGTCGCCGGCCGGCCGCTGCGCTCGCGCGCGGTGCGTCTGATGCAGGCCACCGCCCGCCGTGAACTGGCGGAGCGGCGCGCCGCGGTGGTGCGGGCGGTCCGGGCGGTGGCGCCGGACCTGGAGTTCGTCAACGGCGGCGGCACGGGCAGCGTGCAGACCACGGCGGCGGAGGACGCGGTCACCGAGATAGCGGCCGGGTCGGGCCTGTACGTGCCGCGCCTCTTCGACAACTACACGTCGTTCACGGGCCGTCCGGCCGCGCTGTTCGCCATGCCGGTGGTGCGGCGGCCCGGTGTCGGGGTCGTCACGGTCCTCGGCGGCGGCTATCCGGCCTCGGGCGTCGCGGGCCGGGACCGGCTTCCGGTGCCGTACCTGCCCGAGGGGCTGTCGTACGACCCGCAGGAGGGCCCCGGCGAGGTGCAGACCCCGCTGCTCGGCTCGGCGGCGGACGATCTGCTGATCGGCGACAAGGTGTGGTTCCGGCACGCCAAGGCGGGCGAACTGTGCGAGCGGTTCGACGAGTTGCAGTTGGTCGAGGGCGACCGGGTGACGGCGACCGTACCGACGTACCGGGGCGAAGGCCACACCTTCCTCTGACCGGACGCTAACCGGCCGACCGCGGTCCGACCAGGCGTATCCCGCGGGTGATGGCGTCCATGTCGGACAGCGGCGGTCCGTCCGGGCCCGCGTCGAAGACGAGTCGGACGACGGCCGGGGCGGGCACGCCGGTGGCGGACGGGAAGGCCACGGACTGGACGTAGCCGCCCGGTCCGTCGGCCGTCCGCACCCGCCAGCGCACCAGGTAGCCGTCGCGGCCGGCCACCGCCACCCGCCCGGCCTTGACGACCCGGTGGGAGCGGATGCCCCCGAAGGGCCGCCGGCCGCCGGGATCGTGGCCGTACGCCGCGTCGGCAGCCTCGGGGACGTCCCGTTCGGCGACGGTGCGCGGGGAGGCGCCTTCGGCGCCGGCCGCCGTACGGCTGATCACCTGGCCGTGGCGGCACCGGCCGGTGCGGGCCGGGCAGGCGTAGGTGCCGTCGGTGGTCATCACGACGTCGTCCTGGGCGAGGTAGGAGGAGCGGGTCCAGCCGGCCGGCACCGGCAGGCTGATGCCGTTGAGCCGGTCGACGACGAGGGCCGGGGCCGCTGCCGGACTGGGCACGGTGCGGGCCGTCGTGTCGGCCCGGCCGCTCGCCTCGTCGGTGCGGAGCACGGTCGCGCCGCAGACGATCGCCGTGGCCAGCACGGCCGCGGCGAAGGCCAGCGCGACCGCCCTGGCCCGGCCGGATCCCCCGGCCGCCGGGGGCGGCGGCGCGGGGAGGCCGGACGGGGTGCGCCGGTGCTCGGTCCAGGCCCGCCCGTCCCACCAGCACTCCAGGTGCGGGTCGTACGGGTCGGCGTACCAGCCGGGCGGTGGCGTCATGCTCACTCCCGCACTGTAGGACGGGGGCCGGGGTCGGTACACGGGCTCCTAGAGGGGCGTGACGTACGCCCCAGAGATCCCGCCGTCGACCAGGAAGTCGCTGGCGTTGACGAAGGAGGAGTCGTCGCTGGCCAGGAAGGCGACGGCGGCGGCGATCTCCTCGGCCTCGGCGAACCGGCCCAGCGGGATGTGCACCAGGCGGCGGGCGGCCCGCTCGGGGTCCTTGGCGAACAGCTCCTGGAGCAGGGGGGTGTTGACCGGTCCGGGGCAGAGCGCGTTGACGCGGATGCCCTCGCGGGCGAACTGCACGCCCAGCTCACGGGACATGGCCAGCACCCCGCCCTTGGAGGCGGTGTAGGAGATCTGCGAGGTGGCGGCGCCCATCCGGGCCACGAAGGACGCCGTGTTGATGATGGAGCCCTTGCCCTGGCGCCGCATGTAGGGGATGGCGGCCTTGCAGCACAGGTAGACGGAGGTGAGGTTGACCTCCTGGACGCGCTTCCAGGCCTCGAGTCCCGTCTCCAGGATGGAGTCGTCGTCGGGCGGCGAGATACCGGCGTTGTTGAAGGCGACGTCGACGCTGCCGTAGGTGTCGAAGGCGGTCCTGAACAGGGCTTCGACCTGGTCCGCGTCGGTGACGTCGACCTTCACGAAGATCCCGCCGACCTCCTCGGCGGCGGCCTTGCCCCGGGTCTCGTCGACGTCGCCGCAGACGACGTGGGCGCCCTCGGAGGCCAGCCGCCGCGCGGTGGCGAGGCCGATGCCGCTGCCGGCTCCGGTGATGACGGCGGTACGGCCGACGAGCCGGCGGCAGACGATGTCAGGGGTCTCAGCGGTCACTGTGCGGGGCCTTCCGTGCTGATGAAGACGTTCTTGGTTTCGGTGAAGGCGGTGAGCGCGTCCGGGCCGAGTTCGCGGCCGATCCCCGACTGCTTGAAGCCGCCGAAGGGGGTCCAGTAGCGGACGCTGGAGTGGGAGTTGACGGACAGGTTGCCGGCCCTGACGGCCTGGGAGACGCGCAGGGCGCGGCCCACGTCACGGGTCCAGATCGAGCCGGAGAGGCCGTAGTCGGTGTCGTTGGCCAGCCGGATCGCGTCGGCCTCGTCCTCGAAGGGGAGGACGACGGCGACCGGTCCGAAGACCTCCTCGACGGCCACGCGTGCCCGCGGGTCGACGTCGGTGAGGACGGTCGGCGGGAACCAGAAACCGGGGCCCTCGGGAGCCTTGCCGCGGATGCCGGGCGCGTCGGCGTCGACGTACGAACGGACGCGTTCCAGCTGGGACCTGGAGATCAGCGGTCCCATGTCGGTCGTCCCGTCGGCCGGATCGCCCACGGTCACGGACTCGATCGCGGGGGCGAGGAGCTCCAGGAAGCGGTTGTACACGGGGCGTTGGACGAGGATACGGGTGCGGGCGCAGCAGTCCTGGCCGGAGTTGTCCAGGAAGGACATGGGGGCGGCGGCCGCGGCGGCCTCGATGTCGGCGTCGGCGAAGACGAGGTTGGGGCTCTTGCCGCCGAGTTCGAGCGTCACGCGCTTCACCTGGTCGGCGCAGAGCGCCATGACGCGCCTGCCGGTCCGGGTGGAGCCGGTGAACACGATCTTGGCGACGCCGGGGTGGCGGACCAGAGCCTCGCCGGCGATGTCGCCGCGGCCGGGGAGGACCTGGAAGAGGTGCTCCGGGAGTCCTGCGGCCAGGGCGAGTTCGGCGAGGCGGAGGGCGGTGAGCGGGGTCGTCTCGGCGGGCTTGAGGATCACCGCGTTGCCGGCGGCGAGGGCGGGGGCGGTACCCCAGGCCGCGATGGGCAGGGGGAAGTTCCAGGGGGCGATGACGCCGACGACCCCGAGGGGTTCGAGGAGGGTGACGTCGAGGCCGCCGGGCACCGGGATCTGACGGCCGATCAGCCGCTCCACTCCGCCGGCCGCGTAGTCGAGCAGGTCGCGGACGTTGCCGGCCTCCCAGCGGGCGTTGCCGATGGTGTGCCCGGCCTCCCGGACCTCCAACCGGGCGAGTTCCTCCTGGTGTTCGTCGACGGTGACGGCGAACCGGCGCAGCAGCCGGGCCCGTTCGCCGGGGGCGAGGGCGGCCCAGCGTTCCTGGGCGCGCGCGGCCCGTCGTACGGCGGTGTCGACGTCCTCCGCCACGGCCCCGGGGACGGTCGCGATCACCTCTTCCGTGGCCGGGTTGAGGACGTCGAGTTCGTACGGTTGCGACAAGGGGTGCCTCACATGCGTTCGAAGGAGCGGCGCAGCTCCCAGTCGGTCACCGCGGCGTCGAAGGCCTCCAGTTCGACCCGGGCCATGTTGCGGTAGTGCGCGACGACCTCGTCGCCGAAGGCGGCCTTGGCGACGGGGCTGTTCTCCCAGAGTTCGGCGGCCTCGCGCAGGGTGGTGGGGACGTGGGCGAAGTCGGCGGTGTAGGCGTTGCCGGGGCAGGGCTCGGGCAGTTCCAGCCGCTGCTCGATGCCGTGCAGTCCGGCCGCGACCAGGCCGGCCACGGCGAGGTGCGGGTTGACGTCGCCGCCGGGCAGCCGGTTCTCGAAGCGCAGCGAGCGGCCGTGGCCGACGACGCGCAGCGCACAGGTGCGGTTGTCCTGGCCCCAGGCCACCGCGGTCGGGGCGAAGGAGCCCGGCTGGAACCGCTTGTAGCTGTTGATGTTGGGCGCGTAGAGGAGCGAGAAGTCGCGCAGGGCGGCGAGCTGTCCGGCGAGGAAGTGCCGCATCACGTCGGACATGCCGTGCCCGTCGCTGAACACGTTGCGGCCGTCCGTGTCCGTCAGCGACAGGTGGATGTGGCAGGAGTTGCCCTCCCGCTCGTTGTACTTGGCCATGAAGGTCAGGGAGACGCCCTCCTGGGCGGCGATCTCCTTGGCGCCGGTCTTGTAGACGGCGTGCTGGTCGCAGGTGACCAGGGCCTCGTCGTAGCGGAAGGCGATCTCGTGCTGCCCCGGGTTGCACTCGCCCTTGGCGGACTCGACGGTCAGCCCGGCCCCGGCCATCTCGTTGCGGATCCGGCGCAGCAGGGGCTCGATCCGCCCGGTCCCGAGCACCGAGTAGTCGATGTTGTACTGGTTGACGGGGGTCAGCCCTCGGTAGTTCGCGTCCCAGGCTGCCTCGTAGGTGTCCTTGAACACGATGAACTCCAGCTCCGTACCGACCTGTGCGGTGTAGCCGAGTTCGGCGAGGCGCTCCAGCTGGCGGCGGAGGATCTGCCGCGGCGCGGCGACGACCGGGGAGCCGTCGTTCCAGGCGAGGTCGGCGATGAGCATCGCCGTGCCCGCGTTCCAGGGCACGCGGCGGAGGGTGGCGAGGTCCGGGTGCATGGCGAAGTCGCCGTAGCCGCGGTCCCAGGAGGACATGGCGTAGCCGTCGACGGTGTTCATCTCGGTGTCGACGGCGAGGAGGTAGTTGCAGCCCTCCGTGCCGTGGCGCAGGACCTCGTCGAGGAAGAAGCGGGCGGCGAACCGCTTGCCCTGGAGGCGCCCTTGCATGTCGGGGAAGGCCAGGACGACAGTGTCGATCTCACCGCTCGCGACGAGGGTGTGCAGCTCCTCGACGCTCAGCGGAGGTGTGCGGTCTGCCACGGGAGCTCCTTCGGCTTCTTTCGCGATGGTGCTGCTGCGCTTCTGCGGCCGCGCGGCGAGCTCTAAGGTATTGAACGGAACCATTGCTTGGGAAGGGGGTACGGCCATATGTCGCTGGACGCGGACGGCGCCCTCGACGACCCGTTGACTCCGGTGCTGCGGCCGGTGCGGGCGGGCAACGGCTTCGAGGAGGCGCTGGAGCAGATCCTGCAGGTCGTCCGGCTGGGCCTGGTGCCGGGCGGCGAGCGGCTGCCCGCCGAGCGGGTGCTGGCGGAGCGGCTCGGGATCAGCCGGGTGACGCTGCGCGAGGTGCTGAAGGTGCTGCAGGACCAGGGCCTGGTGGAGTCACGGCGCGGCCGGTACGGCGGCACGTTCGTCCTGCCGCGCACGGACGCGGGCGGCGAGGACGAGCTGCGGCGCCGGATCACCGAGGTCGACATCGAGGACGTGCTGCGCTTCCGGGAGGTCCTGGAGGTGGGCGCGGCGGGCCTGTGCGCGGCGCACGGCCTGACCGGCGAGCAGGCGCTCCGCCTCCGCGAGGCCCTGGCCCGCACCCACGAGGCGCCGCTGGCGGACTACCGCCGCCTCGACACCCTGCTGCACCTGACGCTCGCCGAACTGTGCGGCTCGCCCTCCCTCACCGCCCAGTACGCGGCGGTGCGGGCCACGGTCAACGACCTCCTCGACTGCATCCCGCTCCTGGTGCGCAACCTGGAGCACTCGCAGCGCCAGCACATCGCCCTGGTGGAGGCGGTGCTGGACGGGGACGCGGACGGCGCCCGGGAGATGATGCGGGAGCACTGCGCGGGGACGGCGGCGCTGCTGCGGGGCTTCCTCGCGTAGCGGCCGACCGGCACGTCATCGAGGTGTGCGATAAAGGTGCGCAAGCACACCTTATGACTGGGGAGGGCCCATGACCGGACGGCCGCTGATCGGCGTGAGCACATATCTGGAGGCCGGGGCGCGGTGGGGAGCCTGGGAGCTGGAGGCGGCCCTGCTGCCGGCCGGTTACCCACGCCTGGTGCAGCGGGCCGGCGGCCTGGCCGCGCTGCTGCCCCCGGACGCGCCCGAGCACGCGGCGGCGACGGTGGCCCGGCTGGACGGCCTGGTGATCGCGGGCGGCCCGGACGTGGAGCCCGTCCGCTACGGCGCCGAGCGCGACCCCCGCACAGGGCCGCCCGCCCGTGCCCGGGACGCCTGGGAACTGGCCCTCGTCGACGCGGCGCTGGCCGCGGGCCTGCCCCTGCTCGGCATCTGCCGGGGCATGCAGCTCCTGAACGTCGCCCTCGGCGGCACCCTCGTCCAGCACATCGACGGCCATGCGCAGGTGCCCGGGGTCTTCGGCCGTCACGAGGTGAAGCCGGTGCCCGGCACCCGGTACGCGGAGACGGTCCCGGAGGAGACGTCCGTGCCGACCTTCCACCACCAGGCGGTGGACCGTCTGGGCGCGGGGCTGCTGGCGTCGGCGCACGCGTCCGACGGGACGATCGAGGCGGTCGAACTGCCCGCCGAGCGCGGGTGGGTCCTCGGGGTGCAGTGGCATCCCGAGATGGGCGAGGACCTGCGGGTGATGGCGTCACTGATCACCGCCGCGTCCGCACGCTGAACGGGCTCTCCTCCCCCGATCTCCCTCGTCTCACCCGCCGGACGGCCCGGGACGCGGTGCGGACCGGGTCAGGGAAAGCAGCTCGCGGGCCGGGCCGGTGGGGCGGTGGCCGGTGGGCCAGACCGCGCGGAGGTCACGGCGCAGGGCGATGCCCTCCAGGGGGACGCTGACCAGCCGCCGCATCGCCAGCTCCTCCCCCACCGCCAGCTCGCTGAGGACCGCGGGGCCCGCGCCGCCGACCGCCGACGCCTTCACGGCGGTGGTGGACGACAGCTCGATCAGCGGACGCGCCAGGCCGCCCAGTGCTGCGTCCAGGACCTGGCGGGTGCCGGAGCCGCGTTCCCGGAGGATGAGGGGGGTCACCGCCAGCTCCGCGGCCGCCAGCGGGCGCCGGCGGCGGGCCCAGGGGTGGGCGGGGGCGACCACGACGATCAGGCGGTCGTGGGCTATCACCGCGGAGTCCAGGCCGTGCGGCACCGTCAGGCCCTCCACGAAGCCCAGGTCCGCCTCGTCGGCGAGCAGCCGCTCGGCCACCGTCGCCGAGTTCCCGGCGAGCAGGGACACCGCCGTGTCGGGGCGCTGCGCGCGCAGCGCCAGCAGCCAGCCGGGCAGGAGGTACTCGGCGATCGTCATGCTCGCCGCGACCCGAAGCCGCGAGTCACGGCGGTCCCGGAGCGCCTGGGTCCCCGCGTCGAAGGCCTCCGCCGCCTCCACCACCCGCCGCGCCCAGTCGGTCACCAGGGCCCCCGCGTCGGTGAGCCGGGAGCCGCGCGGTGACCGGTCGACCAGGGCCACGCCCAGCTGCCGTTCCATCGAGCGGATCCGGCTGCTGGCCGCCGGCTGGGTGATGCCGACCTCCCGCGCCGCCGCCCCGAGGCTGCCCAGCCGCGCGACCGCGAGCAGCAGCTCCAGCGCGCCGAGGTCCGGCACCCGGTGCGCGAGCGTGCCCCCCGCCGCCCGCCCCTCCGTCTCGCTCATAAGACCAGCTTATGCCCCCATAGAAGACGACTCCCTGGCCGGCCGAGGGAAACAGCGCAAGCGTGGGATCCATGGTCATCACAGTCCGTCATCTCGGCCCCCACTGGTACGCCTCTGTCATGGGCAGCGCAGCCCTGGCCCTCGGCGGCGGCGCGCTCGGCGTCGGAGGGGGCCGCGCACTCTTCGTCGGCGTCTGGGCGCTGTCCCTGCTCCAGTTGGTGGTCCTGCTGTCCGCCCGGCTTCTGCACTGGGCCCACCACCCCGACCAGGCTCGCGCGCATCTCCACGACCCGGCCGTGGCCCCCTTCTACGGCTGTCTGGCCATGGCCCTGCTCGCCGTCGGCGGCGGCGCGCTCACTCTCGGGCGGGACTGGGTCGGGGAACCGGCCGCCGTCGCGCTCGGCTCGGTGCTGTTCGCCGCCGGTACCGCCGTGGGTCTCGCGGCGGCCGTCGCCGTGCCGTACCTGATGGCCGTGCGGCATCGGGCCGAGCCGGGCCAGGCAACTCCGGTGTGGCTGCTGCCGCTGGTCGCGCCCATGGTGTCCGCCGCGCTCGGGCCGCGGCTCGCCCCGCATCTGCCGCCGGGGCAGCCACGCGAAACCCTGCTCTACGCCTGCTTCGCGCTCTTCGGGCTGAGTCTGCTCAGCACGCTGCTGATGCTGGCCCTCGTCTTCGGCCGGCTGGTCACGGGCGGCCCGCTGCCGCTCGCCCTGACCCCCACGCTCTTCCTGGTGCTGGGCCCACTCGGGCAGTCCACGACGGCGGTGGGCGCCTTCGCGGACCTTGCCACCGGGGTCGTACCGGCGTCGTACGCGACCGGCTTCCGCCTCCTCGCGGTGCTGTACGGCGTCCCGGTCATGGGGTTCGCACTGCTGTGGCTGGCGTCGGCGGCGCTGCATGTGGTGCGGGCCTGGCGGCAGGGCATGCGGTTCGCCATGACGTGGTGGGCGTTCACCTTCCCTGTGGGGACGTGTGTCACGGGCGCCGCCGCTCTGGGGCGGCACACGGGGCTCGCGGCTTACCACTGGCTGGCGGTGGGCCTGTACGCCCTCCTTGTCGGCGGGTGGGTGGCGGCCGCCACCGGCACCGTGCGCGGGCTGCTCAGCGGTGAGCTGCTCGCAGAGCCTCGGCCAGCGCCCGCGGCGCCTCGGCCAGCGAGGGTCCGTACCACGTCAGGTGCCGTCCGCTGACCAGCGCGCAGGGCAGTCCGGGGAACGCCTCGGGGCCGTCGGCGGCGGAGAAGCGGTAGGGCTCGTCCGGGAGGACGACCAGGTCGGGGGCCGCGTCGCGCAGTTCCCCCAGCGGGACGCGGGGGTAGCGCTCCGGGTGGCCCGCGAAGAGGTTGCGCACGCCGAGCCGGGCCAGCACGTCGCCCGCGAACGTGTCGCGGCCCAGGACCATCCACGGCCGCCGCCAGATCGGTACGACCGCCGTCGTGGCGGGGCCGGCGGGCGGCGGGGCGGACCAGGCCTGTTCGGCCTCGTCCAGCCAGCGGGGGCGGCCGCTCGCACCGCACGCGGTCAGCACCCTCGCCAGTTCGCGGAAGGCCTGCGGCACGTCCCGCACCTCGGTGACCAGGACCTCGACACCCGCGGTGCGCAGGGCGTCCAGGTCGGGGGCGCGGTTCTCCTCCTCGTTGGCGATCACCAGGTCGGGGGTGAGGGCGAGGATCCGGTCGAGGGCGGGGTTCTTGGTCCCGCCGATGCGGCGGATGTCGAGGCCGGCGGTGTGGGTGCACCAGTCCGTGGCGCCGACGAGGGCTTCGGGGAGCGTCTCTGCGATCGCCTCGGTGAGGGAGGGGACGAGCGAGACCACGCGCCGTGGGTCGCTGCGGGTGCGCGGAGGCTTGCCGCGCAGTTCCCCGCGCCCCGTGGGCGCTTCCGTGCGGGGCGTCGGAGAGGGGACGGAATCGGGCCGGGGCATGTCAGCGTTGGCGGTCCTGGACCGCCTCGATGTGTTCCGCCACCGCCACCACGATCACCCGGGTGTCCGGGACCGTCGCGCGCCAGCGGTGGCGGACCCCGCCGGTGAGGTAGAGGGTGTCGCCACGGCCGAGGCGGTAGGCGCGGCCTTCGGCCTCTATCTCCACGGCGCCGTCCGCGACGTACATCAACTCGTCGTTGCGGTGCTGGAATTCGCGGCCGGCCTCGTGGTCCCCGGTGAACTCCGAGGCGTGCAGCTGGTGGTGACCGCGGACCAGGGAGCGCACC
Organism: Streptomyces sp. NPDC051987; assembly: GCF_040680735.1. Classification (NCBI taxonomy): domain Bacteria; kingdom Bacillati; phylum Actinomycetota; class Actinomycetes; order Kitasatosporales; family Streptomycetaceae; genus Streptomyces; species Streptomyces sp. NPDC051987. Next base: position 52,273 of record NZ_JBFAXI010000014.1, read on the forward strand.
TGGGGTGCGAGGTCCGGCCCGGTGGCGTCCTCGGCCCGTACGACGTCGACGCTGCACGCCGGATCGGCTGCGGCGAGGAGTTCGACGGCCGTGGTGCGCAGGGCGTCGGCGAGCTTCTCCAGAGAGGTGCGGCTGGGGCGCGCCCTGTCGTTCTCCACCTGGCTCAGGAAGGGCACCGAGAGGCCGCTGCGCTCGGCCACGACGGCGAGGGTGAGCTCCAGCGCACGGCGGCGCCGCCGGACTGCCGCGCCCACTCGCACGGGCTGCTTGTCTTTGTGGTCGCCCATCGCTCCGGCTCCCTCCTTCGCTCGTCGTTCCGTCTCTCGGGCGCCCCGCTCCGGCCGGGCCCCTCCTGATGGGTTCTCTGCACCCTACGCATGTTCGGCAAACCGTTTCAGGCGGCCGTCACATCCCTGTCACGTCCGGCGGCCCCGACCCTCACAGTTCGCGCCAGTGCGCCGGCCGGGCGTACTCGCCGCGCACCGAGTCCTCCTCCGGGACGAACCCGCTGACCGGGAGGGCCGAAGGGCCGTCGGGCCCGCCACCGGCCGGGCCGGATGCGGGCGCCGCCCCCGGTCAGGACGAGACGGTGTCCCACGACGTCAATGCGTGGGCGGACGCCGATGTTCCCGGCGGCGCCGTCGGCGCGGAGTGCCGGACGAACGCGCGGGCGGCCGTGGGGGGCCGGTACGGCGGAAAGGCTTGGGCAGTGCTGTAGCGCTATGTGGTTGGCCGGATCCTTTTCGTCAGGCGAGGGGCCCGCCGCCCCGCCACAGCACCCGGTCGCTGTCGGTGGCGTACGGCATGATGCGGGGCGTGACCGCGCGACTGATGCTTCTCGACACCGCCTCGCTGTACTTCCGCGCCTACTTCGGCGTCCCGGACTCCGTGAAGGCTCCGGACGGCACGCCGGTGAACGCCGTGCGGGGACTGCTGGACTTCATCGACCGGCTGGTCAAGGACCACCGTCCGGACCAGCTGGTGGCCTGCATGGACGCCGACTGGCGGCCACGGTGGCGAGTCGAGCTCATCCCGTCCTACAAGGCCCACCGGGTCGCCGAGGAACACGCGGGCGGACCGGACGAGGAGGAGGTACCGGACACCCTCTCCCCGCAGGTGCCGGTCATCGAGGAGGTGCTGGACGCGCTCGGCATCGCGCGGGTCGGTGTCCCCGGGTACGAGGCCGACGACGTGATCGGCACCTTCACCGCCCGCGCCGCCGGTCCGGTGGACATCGTCACCGGCGACCGCGACCTCTACCAGCTGGTGGACGACGCCCGCGGGGTGCGGGTGCTCTACCCGCTGAAGGGTGTCGGCACGCTGCAGACGACCGACGAGGCGTGGCTGCGGGAGAAGTACGGGGTGGACGGTCGCGGGTACGCGGATCTGGCGCTGCTGCGCGGCGACCCGAGCGACGGTCTGCCGGGGGTGCCGGGCATCGGCGAGAAGACGGCCGCGAAGCTCCTCGCCGAGTTCGGCGACCTGGCCGGGATCATGGCCGCGGTCGACGACCCCAAGGCGAAGCTCACGCCGTCGCAGCGCAAGCGGCTGGACGAGGCCCGGCCCTATGTCGCCGTGGCGCCACGGGTGGTGCGGGTGGCCGGTGACGTACCGCTGCCGGACGTCGACACCGCACTGCCGAAGGCCCCCCGCGACCCGGCGGGGCTGGCCGCGCTGGGCACCCGCTGGGGTCTGGGCGGCTCGCTGAGCCGCCTGCTGGTGACGCTGCAGGCCTGACCGCCGAAGGAATGCTTCCGGTAAAACACACTCCTCGAGTGTTCATGGAAGAGGTGTCAACCGGGCGGGAGATGCTAACTTAGGCATACCTAACCAATGGATCTGGGAGGCCGGTCATGGCAGAGCGCCCGGGACGTAAGCCGCGTAAGCCCTTTTCCGCTCAGGTGGTGCGCACCGAACGGTTGAGCCCCCACATGCAGCGAGTGGTTCTCGGCGGTGACGGACTGGCCGGCTTCGCCGCGGACACCTGCACCGATCATTACGTGAAACTCCTGTTCGGACCGGAGGGCGTCACCTATCCGGAACCCTTCGACGTGGAGCGGATCCGCGCCGAGTTCCCCCGCGAGCAGTGGCCGGTGACCCGTACCTACACCGTGCGCTCCTGGAACGCCGAACACCGGGAGCTGACCCTGGACTTCGTGGTGCACGGTGACGAGGGCCTGGCCGGGCCGTGGGCCTGCCGGGTCCAGCCCGGCGAGACCGTGCGTTTCATGGGTCCGGGCGGTGCCTACGCCCCGGACCCGGGCGCCGACTGGCACCTGCTCGCCGGTGACGAGAGCGCGCTGCCCGCGATCGCCCGCGCCCTGGAGGCGCTGCCCGAGGGATCGAAGGCGTTCGCTTTCCTCGAGGTCTCCGGCCCCGAGGAGGAGCAGAAGATCGACTCCGATGTCGAGGTCGTCTGGCTGCACCGGGGCTCCCGGCCGGTCGGTGAGGCCCTGGTCGCGGCGGTACGGGCGCTGGAGTTCCCGGAGGGCCGGGTGCATGCCTTCGTGCACGGTGAGGCGAGCTTCGTGAAGGAGCTGCGGGCGCTGCTGCGCGTGGAGCGCGGGATCCCGCGCGAGGACCTGTCGATCTCCGGTTACTGGCGGCTCGGCCACAACGAGGACGGGTGGCAGGCCTCCAAGCGCGAGTGGAACGCCCGGATCGAGGCGGAGCAGGAGAACGGCGCGGCCGCGGCCTGAGACCTCCGGTCCGGCGGCACCCGCCCGCGGGTGCCGCCGGACCCTGAGCCGGCCGGGCTACACCGACCGCTGGTACGACCTGAAGGTTCTGATCGACAGCCACACGGCCGCGACCGCCAGCGCCAGCAGCGCGCCGCCGCGGCCGAGCACCGCGCCCCAGTCGGGGTCCGCCGACATCGCGGAACGGCCCGCCACCATCGCCCAGTTGAGCGGGTTGAAGTCGGCGATGTGCCGCATCCAGCCGGGCATCTGGGACGGCGCCATGAAGGCGCTGGACAGGAAGGTCAGCGGGAGCAGCAGGAAGGTGTTGATCCCGATGATCGACTCGCGCTCCCTGACCAGCATGCCGAGCGCGTTGGAGAGCGCGCCGAAGACCGTGCCGAGCAGGACGGCGGCCACCACCAGGACGGCCGTGCCGCCGATCCCGCCCGGGTAGTCGGCGCCGCCCAGCAGGCCGAGCAGCACGATGATCAGCGACTGGCCCGCGGTGACCAGGCCGTTGTTCACCACGTTGCCGTTCATCAGCGCGGCCCGGCTGACCGGGGTGGTCAGGAAGCGGTTGAGGGTGCCGCGCTGGATCTCCTCCAAGGTTCCCATGCCGGCCCACATGTTGGAGCTGAGGGCGCTCATCACCACCACGCCCGGCACCAGGTAGTCGAGGTAGGAGGTGGTGCCGAAGCCGCCCAGCTCGACGACCTTCCTGAAGAGGTTGCCGAACAGGAACAGCCAGATCACCGGCTGGATCAGGGTGATGACCGCGTAGGCGGGCTGACGGGCGAACACCAGCAGCTGGCGCTGGGTCATGTACCAGGTCTGGGAGACGGCGTTGCTCATCGGGCACCTCCGGCCAGGGCGAGGGTGCCGGTGCCGTCGGCGGCGTCGGCCTCGGCGTAACGGCGGCCCGCGTAGCGCAGGTAGACGTCGTCGAGGGAGGGCCGGGCGACGGTCGCCGCCACCACGCTCACCCCGGCCCGTTCGAGGGCGGCGAGCAGCGCGGGCATCGCGGCGGCCCCGTCGTCGGCGCGGGCGCTGATCCGGCGCCCGTCGAACAGCACCTCGTGCACGCCCGGCAGCCCGCTCATCGCGCCCGTGAGCAGGGTGCGGCCGGCCTCCCCGGGCGCCTCGCGGAGCTCCACGTGGACGGCGTCGCCGCGCAGTTCGCCCTTGAGGGAGTCGGGGGTGCCCTCGACCACGACCCGGCCGCGGTCGACGATCGCGATCCGCTCGGCGAGCCGGTCGGCCTCCTCCAGGTAGTGCGTGGTGAGCAGGATGGTCAGGCCCTCCTCGCCGGCCAGCCGGCCGATCTCGTCCCACATCGCGGTGCGGGCCTCCGGGTCCAGGCCGGTGGTGGGCTCGTCCAGGAAGAGCACCTCGGGGCGGTGGACCAGTCCGAGGGCCACGTCGAGCCGGCGCCGCATCCCGCCGGAGTACCCCTTGACCTGACGGCCGGCGGCCTCGGTGAGGGTGAAGCGGTCGAGGAGCTCGTCGACCCGGCGGTCGAGACCGGCACCACGCAGGCCGTAGAGCCTGCCCTGGAGCCGGAGGTTCTCCCGGCCGGTGGCGACGGGGTCGGCGCCGGAGTTCTGGGCGACCACGCCGATCGCACGGCGCACCCGGTCGGGATGGCGCAGCACGTCGTGGCCGGCCACGGTGGCGGTGCCGGAGTCCGGGCGGGCCAGGGTGGTGAGGATCTTGACGGTGGTGGACTTGCCGGCGCCGTTGGGCCCGAGGAGGCCGAAGACGGTGCCGGGTTCGACGGTGACGTCCATGCCGTTGAGCGCGGTGACGTCGCCCGGATAGGTCTTGATCAGCTGGCGCGCCTGCACTGCGGGCGCACGGGTGTTCATGACAGGGCTCTCCTGTGTGAGCGGATGACAGATGACACGGGATGACAGCTGATCCGCTTGAGGAGCACCGGGCTATCCTGGGTGTGCCGCACCTCGATCGCCCGGATCTGCCTCAACGGCGGGTTCAGCTCGGGGTTCGAGACCCTGGCGGAGCTGCTGCAACAGCTCTGCCGGGGTCTGTTTCTCGTTCGACGGTTCCCACTCCTGGTCCACCTCCGTGAACTCCTGGGGCACTTCGCCGTTCTCGTGGAACCGACGCCAGCCCTCGACGCCGGGCAGCGAGCCGTCCTGCATCTCCCGCACGAAGCCACGGACCCATGAGGTCTGCGCCTCCAGCATGTGCAGGTGGTACTCGACCTCGACGACGAACAGCCGGGGCAGCGTCTCGTGCAGTTTCTCCAGCACGGCCCTGCCGCCGGCGACCTCGACCTCCAGGGTGCTGAGCCGCTCCCGCAGCAGGCGCTCGACCTCGTCCGGCGGCAGGGCGCCCATCAGCGAGAGCGCCGTCTCGAAGATCGGGTACTCCTTCGCCGGGACGGCCATCAGGTCGGACAGCCAGTGGACCATCTCCTCGCGCCCGGCGTCGGTGATGCCGTAGACGGTGCGCTCCGGGCGGTTGCCCTGCCGCTCCACGTCGGCCACCTCGACGAAGCCGTGCTTCTCCAGGTTCTGCATGACCGTGTAGAGCGAGCCGTAGTTGATCCGGGTGCTGGTGTCCTTGCCCTGCCGGCGCATGGTCTGGGCGATCTCGTAGGGATGCATCGGCTTCTGCCAGAGGGTCGTCAGCACGACGAGCGCCAGGGGATTGCCGAGCTTGCGACGCTTCGCCGCCACACCGACCACCTCGCCTCCGAATATCCGCGACCGAACATATCGCGAGTCACCACAACCGTCAATACACACGATGTATCGCGTCTGGGCCGGGTCCGCAAGGGCGTGAGGACTTGGGCCCGCTCCGGACACGCCGACGTGACGCGTCCGAAACAGCGCGTCCCTAATTTCTGTCGCCCGACAGGAAATCCGCGATTCCCGTCCTCGACAGGAAGTCCGCCTGACAGGCAGGTGCCGCCGTGACGACACTCGACGACCGCTCCGTGGAACCCGACGACCGCTCCCTGGAGGAGTTCGGCTATCGCCAGGAGCTGCACCGCAGCCTCGGCCGGTACGCCTCGTTCGCCGCCGGGTTCTCCTTCATCTCCGTCCTGACGACCGTCTTCCAGTTCTTCGCCTTCGGGTACGCCTTCGGCGGCCCGGTCTTCTTCTGGGCCTGGCCGGCCGTGCTGGTCGGCCAGTTGCTGGTGGCCGCGTGCTTCGCCGAACTGGCCGGGCGCTACCCGATCTCCGGCGCCATCTACCAGTGGTCCTCCCGCCTGTCGAACCCGTCCTTCGGCTGGTTCGCCGGCTGGATCATGGTCATCGGGCAGGTCGTGGTGGTCGCGGCGGCCGCCCTCGCGCTGCAGATGGTGCTGCCCGCCCTCTGGTCCGGCTTCCAGCTGATCGGCACGGACGCCTCGCCGACGTCTGCCGACGGTGCCGCCAACGCCGCTGTGCTGGGCGTCGTGCTGCTGGTCCTGACCACGCTCGTCAACGTCATGGACAACCGGGTGATGTCCGCGATCAACCGGGTCGGGGTGACCGCCGAGATCATCGGCGCGGCACTGATCATCGTGCTGCTGCTCACCCACTCCAAGCGCTCCCCCGGCATCACGTTCCACACGGGGACGGCGGCCGAGGGCGGTCTGCTGGGCGCGCTCCTGGTCGGCTCGTTCACGGCCGCGTACGTGATGATCGGCTTCGACAGCGCGGGCGAGATGAGCGAGGAGACGCACCACCCGCGGCGTACGGCGCCGCGCACGATCCTCACGGCGCTGACCGCCGCGGGCCTGCTCGGCGGCCTGGTCATCCTGGGCGGGCTGCTGGCCGCGCCCAGCCTGACCGACGGGCACCTCGGGGTCGACGGGCTCAGCTACGTGCTCACCAGCAGCCTCGGGGACGGGGTGGGCCGGGTCCTGCTGGCCGACGTGGTGGTGGCGATCGCGGTGGCCACGCTGGCGATCCAGACGGCCGCGTCCCGGATGCTGTTCTCCATGGCACGGGACGGACAGCTGCCGTTCGCCGACCGGCTGGCGAAGGTGAACCCGCGGACCGGGATGCCGGTTGCGCCGGCCGTGGTGGTGGGGGTGCTGGCCGCCGTACTGCTGCTGCTCAACTTCGCCTCACCGGACGCGTTCCTGGCGATCGGGACCACGTGCATCGTGATGCTGTACCTCGCCTACGCGATGGTGACCGGGCCGCTGCTGGTGCGACGGCTGCGGGGCGGGTTCCGGGTCGAGGGGACGGACGAGACCGGGGCGCCGTTGTTCTCCCTGGGACGGTGGGGCGTGCCGGTGAACGCGGTCGCGCTGCTGTACGGGCTGGTGATGACCGTGAACCTGGCGTGGCCTCGGGGGGCGGTGTACGACCCCAGCGGGGGTCACTGGTACTTCCGGTGGTTCACCGTGTTGTTCCTGGTCGGGACTGTGGTGGTGGGCGCTGTCTGGAGGCTCACCCGGGCGGAGTCCCGACGTGCGGTTGCTGTGCCGGAGGCTGTGGCGTAGTCGGTCGGGTGCGGGTGGGGGCTGGTCGCGCCCACGCGGCGAAGCCGCATGCCGGCGCAGCCCCGCGCCCCTGACGAGGCGCGTCCCCGTACCCTTGGCTGCAAATGAGACGCAAGACCGCCGTACCGCCCTCCCCTCTCCCCCAGCGCCAGGGAGTGGACCCCGTCCGGGTCCGGTTGCCCTTCTCCGCGGAGTGGGACACCGTCGGCGCGTACCTGGTCGCGCGACTTTCCGGTGCCGGCCCCGGGGTCGTCGAGGAGATGCTGGACGCAGGGCTCGTGGTGGGGGCCCACGGACACCCCCGCGCCGCCCACCCCCCCCACACCCCCCGCCCCAAACGCTGGTTACACCCCCCCAAGCCCCCCCAGGTACCCGAGCCCATCC